>CAZLRE010000052.1:0-484 GCA_964561885.1 uncultured Planctomycetales bacterium
GAATATCTGGACCAGATCCAGCTGAAGATCAACGATGTCGGAGTGGCCATGGCGGAAACGTTTTTCGCGCAGGCGCCGATCGAAAAAATAGGCGTTTAACTTGTTAGAGAGGATCATATGACATTTTGCTTAGCCATGAAGATGCAGGACGGGATCGTCGGTATTTCGGACACGCGCGTCACCAGCGGCAATGAATGCATGACCGCCAAAAAAGTGACCATTCACCAAAGTTCAGGGCGTCATGCGGCGTTTATCATGACTTCCGGCCTGCGTTCGTTAAGGGACAAGGCGGTGACGTATTTCCAGGAGGTCATCGAGCAGGAAGACCAGACGTTCAACAAGCTTTATAAAATGGTCAATGCCTTCGGAAGCCAGGTCAAGCGCGTGGCCATGGAAGACAAGCTGTCTTTGGAGGCAAGCGGCCTGAATTTTAATCTCTTTGCGCTGGTCGCCGGCCAGCTGGAAGATGATAAAGAACCCATGC
>CAZLRE010000052.1:494-9260 GCA_964561885.1 uncultured Planctomycetales bacterium
TCGCCGTATTTTATCATCGGCAATACCGGGCACGGCAAACCCATGCTGGATCGCGCGCTCACGTATGAGTCGAGCATGGAGTTCGCCATGAAGGTCGGATTTCTTTCCTTCAACGCCACCCGTGTCAGCGCCAACGACGTGGAATATCCCATTGATGTGGTCATGTGCCGCAAGGATGATTTTCATATCGTGGAGAAACGTTTCAACCGCGATGAAATGCAGCAGTATTCCGTCTGGTGGCAGGAAAGGATCATCCAGTCGGTGCATGATATGCCCGCTGAGTGGAGCGCAGCTGTATTAGATCAAACCACCCGTTTGGAAAGATAAGGCCCCGCAAAACCCCGCTAGATTTTTGAATATATTCTCTGGTTTTTATCGCATCCGCATATAATGTGATAAATTTAAAGATAGAAATACCAGATCCAGCGGGCCCATATTGAAAAAAATCCTCCTTATACTAATCCTTTTCTGGCATGCGGCAGCCAACCCGGCCGTTTTGCACGGTAAAACCATTGACCAGGCGCTTCCTTATCTTGATGAGGTTACCCGGATCATGGCCCCGCTGGAGTATTCCGGGATCCACAATATCCTTAATAAGGATTCACGATTGAGCGTTGACTTCGAAAAGAGGACGTGGACGCTGCATAATACTTTTCAATTTAATGACGACGGAAACGACATCCTGGTGGAGGGCAAGAACGGTTTGTGTGTGAGGCTGGCGAGGTATGTTTATAAACAGATCGAGCCGTTGTTCCCCAAGGACCGTTATGAGATTTATTTTGAGAAAGCCAGGGAGAAGGATTATTTTTTTGCTCCCCAGGCGACACACATCCTATTGACGGTCTTTGACAAAGAAACTTCGATCAAATATATGATCGACCCGAGTTTTAAAAGATATGGGCGTATCGATGATTTCGACGAATATATGTTTTTTAACCGGGAAGCTCCGGAGGTCTTCATTCGTTCTAACCGGTCTACCGACAAATTTTTTAATGTTGATTCCGCCTCCCCGATCTTTATCCGGGACGGATATCTGGTCGTTTTCTCGGTTGAATCGGTGGATGGAAAGATCGACCGCAACCAGTTCATACTTTCGATATCCGCGGTCAAACGTCAGGCGGAAAAAGGGGAATATATCATGGGATTGAAATATGTCGACGGATATATCCAAACGTACAGCGATGATAAACTGATGCGCCGGCTGCTGAAGCCGGATGAGGTCACAAAATTCCAGCAAAGACTGCTTCAGTGGAGCATGGTCGTCAGCGGTAATTTGAGCCCATGATCACCCAGCCGAATTTCCTGCCCGGTCTTCCTAAGACACAGTTCACTATTGTCGAGAATTTCCGATCGAGCTTTTTTATTTTCAGATAGAATAACATCCATGGGACAGCTGCGGTCGTTGGCGGAAATATTCTTGATATTCCTTAAGTTGGGTCTCACCTCATTCGGAGGTCCCGTCGCCCATATCGGTTATTTTCATCAGGAATTTGTCGCGCGGCGCAAATGGCTCGATGAGCGCGCCTATACGGACTTGGTCGCGCTGTGCCAGTTCTTGCCCGGGCCGGCGAGCAGCCAGGTGGGTATGGCCATTGGTTTTTCCCGGGCCGGGGTGTGGGGCGCGCTTTCGGCCTGGCTGGGTTTTACGCTGCCCTCGGCCGTTGCTCTGGTGCTCTTTGGTTCGTGGTTCACCTCAGCAGGGAATGGTTTTCAGGGAGGATGGATCAACGGCCTTAAGATCTTCGCGGTTGCGGTCGTGGCCAAGGCGGTCTTAAGCATGAGTAAAAGTTTGTGTCCGGATAATTATCGGCGCGCCATCGCGGTTTTTGCGGCTGCAGTCGCTCTTTCTTTCCAGGGAATTTTCGGCCAGTTGACGGTCATGGCCGCTGGGGCATTATGCGGTTATCTTTTCTTCCAGCCTTCTCGATCCGGTACGGATCCAAGTATCGTTATTTATTCAAATAAAAAAGCGGCCGGGACATGCCTGGTTATTTTCTTTGCGCTGTTATTTTTATTGCCGGTCCTTGGGATGGTTTACGGGCATTACACGGTAAAACTTTTTGACAGTTTTTATCGGGCCGGCGCTTTGGTGTTCGGCGGCGGACATGTTGTCTTGCCGCTTTTGCAGTCTCAGGTCGTGGCCCCGGGCTGGGTTTCCAATGATCTGTTCCTGGCCGGTTACGGCGCAGCCCAGGTCGTGCCCGGTCCGCTGTTCACGTTCGCCGCTTATCTGGGAGCGGTCTCGTCCCAGTCTCCGTCGGGATGGATAGGCGCCGCGATCGCGCTTGCCGCCATTTTCCTGCCGGCGTTTCTCCTGATCACCGGGACGTTGCCGTTCTGGGAACAATTGCGCCGCTCGAAAGTCATGCAGGGCATCATGCCCGGGGTTAATGCCAGCGTCCTGGATCCTTCTGGCGGCCTGGTATGATCCTGTCATCACCAGCGCTTTGCACAGCTGGATGGACGCAGGCCTTGCGGCTGCCGCGTTTTTGTTGCTAGTCTTCGTCAGGCTGCCGTCATGGATGGTCGCGGCCGCAACAGTCCTATTTTCCGGCATGTTTTTGGCATAACACTGATCTCAATAATTAAGGAGGCTCAATGGTCCAGTTCAAGAAATCTCTCGGATGGGTGATGGTATTGCTTATGAGCTTTTTAGGAGGGATGAGCGCCCAGATACTTTTTCCGCTCCGTCATGCGGTCGCCCAATCAAAAGATGTTTTGCGCGCCGAGCGTCTGTATTTTACCGGGCCTGACGGCCGAAACGGCGGACAGGTTTATTTTGTCGACGGAAGCGGCGCCGTCATTTCTTTGAATGCGGCGGATGAACGCCAGCGCATCCAGATCGGGACCTATAACGGCCCGGGTGAGAAAGGCTTGCCGCTCATCGGCCTGTCGGATAACAGCGGCGCATTGCGTTTGTTATTTCGTCTGGCAGGAAGCAATCAATCGCCTCTTATGATCTTCAAGGACCGCCAAGGCCGCGACCGGATGGTGATCGGTCTGGGGTTAAACGATCCCGGTGAAGAGCCGTTCATATCATATATTGAGAAGGACGGGACGAAGAAAACACTAATGGGCGCATATTAACCCGGCCCGCCTGATCCAACAGGCGAGCGCTAAGGCAACTGTTTCCATGTTCAGGTATTATTTCATCCGCTGGTTTTTGATCGTCACCATCGGGCTCGGGGTCTACGCCCAGACGTTCGGTTTTGATTTTGTTTTTGACGATCATTTGTTCATCGTCACCAATCCGTTTATCAAAGACTTCGGCGCTTTGCCGGCGGTCTTCGGATCATTTCCCGCCACCCGCCTTTTGGGCATGTATTCATTTGCTCTGAATTATTATTTCGGACAGTTAGACCCGTCGGGATATCATATTTTTAATTTCGCGGTCCATCTGATCGCCACCGCGATGGTCTGGCTGACGGCTGGACTTCTTTTTAGAATGGTGCACGCGATCTCTTCCGGTAAAACACACGAAACCCTTCCCAATGGGATTTGCCGGGAATTGCCGTTTCTGACCGCCTTGTTTTTTTTGGTCCATCCCTGCCAGACACAGGCGGTGACCTACATCACACAGCGCTATGAATCCATGGCCGCGGTGTTTTATTTAGTCGCGGTCTATTGTTATCTCAGGGCGAGGATTGAGGCTTTCGGCAAAAGACAATGGATTTTGTTCGCAGGATCAGCGGTATCGGCTGTGCTGGGCATCATGACCAAAGAAACAGCGCTTACGATCCCGGTTGTGATCCTTGTTGCGGAATGGATCTTGGTGGGCCCATTCAAAGTTTTGGGAAAGCCGCCGGATAGCGCAATCCACTCTCGATGGAGGCTCAAACACATATGGCCTTATGGCGCGATGCTCTGCGCCGCAGGTGTATTTTATGTTTTGTTTACACGCTTGTTACAAAATAATCTGAGCGTGTTTGGTCAGACCACACCCTCCGCATCCCATGACGGAGATTTTTTTACATTTCCGACGTATTTCTTTACCCAGCTGCGGGTTTTTCTGACCTTTCTAAGGCTTTTGATTGTCCCCGCTGGACAGAACCTTGACCATGATTTTCCGATGTCGACAGGGATCTTTTCTCCGCCCTTGACAGCGGTCGGCTTGGCCGTGATCGGACTTTTTCTTTGGGGCATCATCCGGCTGAGACGTTCATATCCGCTCGTTGCTTTCGGTCTCGCCTGGATGCTGGTGACGTTTTCCATCAACATCGTGCCGAGGCAGAACGCCATTTTTGAGCACAAAATGTATTTGATCTCGTTCGGATTCTTTCTGGCCCTGACATCGGCCGTTGCGGTTGTCCTGAAAGAACGGCGCAGAGCGCTTGTGTTCCTCGGCGGGGTCATCGTTATTTTGGCGATCGCGGCGCATCACCGCAATCAGGTGTGGAAGAACGAATTGACCCTCTGGGAAGACATCTATCAGAAGTCTCCCAACAAATCGCGGGTCAATGCCAATCTGGGAAGGATCTACGCAAACCAGAAAAGATATGACGATGCGTTCCGCCATTTAACAAAGGCCATTGAACTTAAGCCCGACGATGTTATTACCCGAATGAACAGGGGGCTTTTGTTCCATGAGACCGGGCGTGATGCCGAGGCGCTTGGAGACATCAATGAAGCGATCAGGATCGACCCGCAGGACGTTTCGCTTTGGACGGCAAGGGCGCAGATCCATATGGACCGGCAGGATGACGCGGCCGCGTTTGCTGATCTCGACCAGGCCGTAAGGCTTAAGCCGGGTTATCATGAGCCTTATGTGAAGCGCGCGGCGTTATGGATGCGGCAAAACCAAATGATCAAGTCCCTGGAGGATTTGAATATCGCCCTCAAGATCGCGCCCCGTGAATACGGGGCTTTGGTCAACCGGGGGGCGATCCATTATCAGACAGGACGTTATGATCTGGCGCTGGAAGATTTTCGTCGTGCCCACCGTGTTTCGCCGGGTGTTTTAACATTGAAGAATATGGCGCTGAGCCTGGTTGCGTTGGGACGCCGGGATGAGGCGCTTAAAAGTTTGAAAGAGGCTTTGAAATTTGATCCCAACGATCCTTCGATTCGCACCATGGCCATGGCCGTGGGCTTCACTCAGGATTCCGCCCCACGGGCGGAAAGAACAGGTGCCACGGGGCATGCCCGCGGGGCTCCATGAAGCGATGCGTAAGATATATGAGGGGCTGATGAGCGCCAAGTGACCTTGTCAGATCTGGCAAGCCCGTCTTTAGGATAGAATCCCGCCGGATTCCGTGCTATGATGGAACACTTTCAGACGGATATAACCGGCTTTATGCCTGTTCAAAGATATCGGTTCAAGATTTGTGTTCTCATTCTTCCATGAATTGCAAGATCGCCCAGATTGAATATTATCTTCCCGAAAAAACAGTGACCAACCGGGACCTGCTCAGAGAGAATCCGGATTGGAACATCGACAGCCTTTTGCCCAAGACCGGTGTTCTCAAGCGCCATGTGGCTGGCGAAACGGAAACTGCCCTGGACTTGGCCGTGAAGGCCTGCCACAAGCTTTTTGAACGTTCGAAGTTATCCCCCCAATCCATCGATGCCGTCATGTTTTGCACCCAAAGCCCTGATCACATCATGCCCGGCAATGCCTTTGTTCTGCATAATAAACTCGATCTTCCGGAACGCGCGCTGGCGTTTGATTTTAATCTGGCGTGTTCGGGTTATGTTTACGGGCTTGCGATGGCCAGGGCGTTCTTTAACACCTATCCGATCAAAAATTTGCTTTTCGTGACGGCCGACACATATACCAAATACATCCATCCTCGCGATAAGTCTGTCCGTCTTCTGTTCGGCGACGGCGCGGCCGCGACGCTTCTGTTGCCGTCCTCAACGGGCATCATCGACATTCACTGGGGGACTTACGGCAAAGGTTACGAGCATTTCATGATCCCGGCCGGAGGCTGCCGGCTTCCCAGCAATCCCCAGACGCGCGCGGTCAAAACCGATAAGAGCGGGAACGCCCGCACTCCGGAGAATATCGCCATGGAAGGTTTTGCCTTAGTCGCGCTGGCCAAAGGGAAAGTCCTTACGCAGGTCAAAGAATTGCTCAAGGCCAATCGTTTGTCGACGGATGACATCGGTCTTTTTGTATTTCATCAGGCGAGCCAGCTGGTCCTGGATCATATGCAAAAGGGCCTGGACCTTCCTGCCAAGAAGGTCTTTAATAATCTGGCGAATATCGGCAATACGGTGTCATCGTCTTTGCCCATTGCGATCAAAGACGCCCTGAGCGAGAAACGCATCAAGCCGGGGGATAAGATCGTCCTGTGCGGTTTCGGTGTGGGTTTTTCATGGGCCTCAGCGATCGTGGAATGGGCTGAATGATCAATCCGGTTTTAACGTGAGTAACGATTTAAGTCAGGGAGATAACGATGTCCAATGAAGTGCGTATTGTTCAGTGGGATGAAACTTTAAAGCAGGGATTTTTTGATTTCGCCCGCTTCGTGCATCCCAAAGAGGATGGTCTGAAAGAACGGATGCAATGGTTCACCTTCGGCGCCAAATTGGCCGAAGCCAATACCAATTTGCCCGGTCTGGCGATCGTCAAGGATAACGGAGAGATTATCGGGCAGTTCATGATGAGCCCGTTCGAGTTCCATCTGCGTCAGAAAAAATACGTCGGATATTTCGGTTATGACTTTTTTGTCAAAGAGGAATACCGTTCCCGCGGGGCGGGGGCGTTGTTGTTCGTGCAGGGCGTACGCGTGTACGCGCCTTTTATCGGGGTCGGGCTGACGCATATTGTTGAGAAGATCTCCAAAGCCGCCGGTATTCAGACCATCGGGCTTTTGAAGAATTTTGTCTGGATGAGAAATCCGGTCTCGCTTTCCAGCCAATTTTTGAAACCCCGTTTGGTCAAGAGCCCTCCGGAGAATGTGAAGCCTGATTCTGAGGCGGTCTTCCCGAATGAGGTGGATATTTCGGGCTTGAAGTTTGAGCGCTCAAACTCTGTGCCGGAGGATTTGGCTGCGTCCTGTTCCGATGAAGTTCTTGAACCGGTGCGTTCGGCCGAGTTTTTAAAGTGGCGTTTTTGGGATTGTCCCTGGGCTTATGGTGTCTATATCAACCACAATTCGGTCGGGCCTTTATGGCTTGTGGTCCGCGCCGTTTCCTTTCAGGGTATGCGGCTTTTGATGGTCGTCGACCACCGTTTCCCTTCAGCAAAACCGGAATCTGTCGAGATCATTCTCAAGGCGGCAAAACGCATTTCCGAGGACGCGCATCTGGAAGGGGTCGTGGTCGCATCAACACATGTGCCGATGGAGGATGTTCTCAAGCGCGAAGGGTTCCTGGCGGCAGGACGTCCGTCGTCGGTCATCGCGTATCTTCCCAGCGAAGAATTTTCACCGCCGGTTAAATCCATCCATCTGACCATGGCGGATTCCGACCTGGATTTTATATTTCCGGTCGCGCAGTGATCCTTGAATTACAAGTCATTGTCAAAAGGAACGAAACTTAGTATAATCCGGGCCGTTATCTTTATTTTTAAACGCCCCCGCTATTGTGTTTCAGGTGTTAATGTCCCTGGAACAGAGCGCTTTCAGGCTTCCGGCGGGTTCAAGTACAGCAACCAAACACAAAGGAGATCGGTATGAAAATGCTCAAAGAGTTCCAACAATTTGCCATGCGCGGCAATGTGGTAGACATGGCCGTCGGTATCATCATCGGCGCTGCGTTCGGCAAGATCATCACCTCGCTGGTCGAAGATATCATCATGCCGCCCATTGGGTATGTCATGGGAGGCATGGATTTCAGCAATTTGAAAATTATCATCAAGGAAGCCACTGAGAATGCGCCGGCCGTTGCCATCAAGTACGGAGCGTTCATCAACGTTATCATTAATTTCACGATCGTGGCTTTTGCCATGTTCATGCTTATCAATGCCATGAACCAGTTGAAGAAGAAGGAGGCTGCTGCTCCGTCCGCTCCTCCGACGCCATCCACACAGGAATTGCTGTTGATGGAGATCCGCGATATTTTAAAACGTAAATAATGTTTGCAGGGGCACAGCGCGCTGTGCCCCTGCATTTTCGCCAGACCGGATAAGGAATCTATGCCCACACTGATCAGTCAACCCACCCAGGTCAAAGCCGCAGGCAATAAACCCAAGATCATCCAGGAGTTCATCGGCCGAGTGAATTCTAAGACGACCGCCGTGAGCGTCGCCCGGATGCAGAGCCCGTCCGGCTGGACAGAACCCGCACAGACACCGGAATTCGATGAATATACAGTCGTCCTTAAGGGAACACTGCTGGTTCATTCGAAATCCGGAACTATGGAGGTCAATGCCGGACAGGCCGTCATCACCTATGCCGGCGAATGGGTCCAGTACAGCACGCCAGGCCCCGGCGGGGCTGAGTATATCGCGGTTTGCCTGCCGGCATTCTCGCCGGATACTGTTCACAGGGACGATTAAGAAATAAACAGCACAACAGATTTTGATACCAAGGAGCGATGTATGAGAACATGGGTTGTTGTGATAATGCTTTTATGTTTACCGGCTGTCTCATTCGCTGAACTCCAGAAAAAGACGATCGAATACAAAGACGGCGAAACGGTCCTGGAAGGTTATCTGGTTTATGACGATGCGCTCCAGGGGCCTCGCCCGGGAGTTCTGGTGGTGCATGACTGGATGGGCCCCGGCGCGTACGGCAACGGGCGCGCGGAACAACTGGCCCAACTGGGTTAGATCGGAAGAGCGTCGTGTAGGGAAAGTGTGTTGTTGGGGGGGGGGGGGGG
>CAZLRE010000053.1:0-5998 GCA_964561885.1 uncultured Planctomycetales bacterium
AGCTCCCCTACGGAGCCCGTCCTTTGGACGGGCGAAGCATTGGAGCGAAGAAGAAAACTACCTATCTCAACGGCTTCTCCTGCGCGTCAAAATTCCGCTCGGCTGCGCCTCGCTCCATTGGGACGCTTCGGAGAATACCGTTCTTCTTCGCCGCCCAAAATAGATCAATCGAACCTGTTCTTCGAAGCTCCCCTACGGAGCCCGTCCTTTGGACGGGCGAAGCATTGGAGCGAAGAAGAACGGAGAGGGAGAGATTCGAACTCTCGAGGGACCTTACGACCCCTAACGGTTTTCGAGACCGCCACCTTCAACCACTCAGCCACCTCTCCAGAAACCACCTTAAAAGTCAATGTCGCTGCCCGAAAGGGCCGACATTGACGACAATTATTAGAAAAGTTTCGCAGAGCACTTGAAGAGCACCGTCTCTTCAAGTGCATCGAATAAAGAATTTTTTCAGAATTCAAAGATTTGGATATCAAGCTCCCATTTTTTAACTCGCTCAGCGAGAAATCTCCGGAGTTCTCGTCACTGCGTCCCTCGAACTCATTTTCATTAACGCAAAAATGACCACTCTGTCGCCTCTCTCCCCTTAAAACCTTGGCCTTAATTGTTCGCTTTATAAAACGGCGAACCTGGTACAGGTTCCATGAAACCCTGAGAAATCATCAGATCACGCGTGACAGGATCCACCATCCGTCCGCCTTTGGCAACAAAAATATGGTAAAAACCGGAAATGGACAAAACAAATAAAAGCAAGACCGTGATCAAAGGCTTCAGGAATTTCTGACGCCTGATATCTTCATCGAATAATTTCCAAACCGTGAACACCGCGAACAGACACAAAACCATCTCCAGGTTGATCACAAAACGGACAACCTTGCTGTGCTGCGGAATGTTAAACACGACCAATGAGAAAACCAGATAATAAAAAAGATAGGACCGTTCCCAGGACATCACCTTGCGTTCCTGGAGCAACTGAAATACATATCCGACGGCAAATACAGTCACAGCCGGCGCCAGAAGCATGAAATCAACCAGATAACGGAACCAGGGCCCGGATGAATTGTTTAAGGCATAAGGATTGGACTGGTCTTGAAAATGCGTTGCGAACAAGGCATGGACCAGTTTGTCGAAATACGCCCCATCCATGCCCAGCATACCGGAATAAACCAAAACCCAAAATGCCAAAGGAACGACACATATCATGACAATTCTTGAAAACGTGATCTGCCCTTTATAAAACCTGTTATAGATCAAAGCGGCAAATACAAAATATGCCACAAGAACAACCGTCATTTCCCTGACCAGCATCGCCCATGACAGAGCCGCTAACAGCAAGCCGTAGGCTTTATTCGTACGCTCCCTGGTGAAATCCAGAAACAGCCAGATAGATAGTCCCCATAATAAATTGCTCAAACTTTCGGTCAGCCCGCTGGCGGCCATGACCATCATCAGGGGCGAGCCGGACATCAGCAATAAGGCCGCATATGCGGTATTCTCACCGAAGAATTTCCGGGTATAAAGAAACGAAAGCCCCAAGAAAATTAAATGACTAACAAAAGAGAAACATGCCACAGGGAAGATCGATTTTGGAAAAACCACCACCATAACGGCAACGGGCAGCAGGAACCCCAGCCTGGTCGGAGCAGGATTCCATCTGTTTTTCTCATCCTGGCTGTACCAGTCGACGATCTCCTTAAAACCCGCAATACCGTTTGCGCCGATGATCCGAGCATACCGGTGATAAAACACTTCATCGGAAGTCGCAAGGGATTTCGTCACGTTCAAATGGGAATACATAAAAACTGTCGATAACAAGACACCGGCAAGAATGATGCCCTTGGCCTTAAGATCCAACTAAAATTCCTCCTGAGCACTCTCGTGAAAAGTTAGAAAGAGGTGTCATTATATGGATTCACTCAGCGGGCGTCAAGCTCGATCTCAAGCCCAATTCATGTCATTTCTGGCGCCCGGTTGGAATAAAACCCGGCATACCGCATGAGTTTGGCGATATCCGCGATGCCTGCCAACTTGCCGATCTCAAGCAATGAACCCCTTTTCTGGACAAACTCGACAATGAATGTCCGCCGGAAAATAACGGCTGTAACCGATGCCGGCAATCCGGATACGTCCCGGGCATTGTTGAAGGACTCATACAGCATCTCAATATCAACCTTTTGTCCGCCAGGCCCAAGAAACACATGCGCTTTATGATCAATGACTGCCGCAAAGAGTTTCCCAAGAATATCCTTAGCCGGAGCCATTAACGGTATCTCTCTTAACCGGACAAAGATCACCTGTCGGTTGAGATCCACCTGATCCCACCTCAAGTCCAAAAGTTCTGCCGGCCGCAATCCGGTGTAACGCATGAACACGAACATATTCCGGAAAGATTCATGAAGATGTTCCACGATCGCGGTCAATTGAGCATCGGATAAAATCTCCGGCCCTTTTGAACCGACATCCAGAAGGCGGACATGCAAAGTCGGGTTGTCGTTGATAAAACCTGTTTTGATCCCGTGCTCAAAGATCTCGCTCAATAATAAAAGCGTCAGATTAACCACTTTCGGATTTAATCCACCCGGCGTGTTTTTCCGTTTCTTGATCCCCCAGGCTTTATACTCCTCCACCACTCTGGGTGTGACTTTGGATAAATGCGTCACATCGGAATAGCCGGCGCGGATGAATTCAAGAAAACCATCGATCGCCGAGCGCAGCCGGCGCACCGTGGCCGGATGATAGCGCTTGCGGGCATCTTTAAGAAAATCCGCAAAGAACACATCAAGCTCGATGTCGCGGGCCGCCGTCAGCATCTCGCCGCTGGCGATCTTCTCCTCAATGGATCGCAAAAGCTCCTGCGCCTTTTCAAGGTCCTTGCCGGCTTTCTGCTGATACAAAAGGCCCCGCGCGTAGAACTCAATATAATATTCGTCGTTGATCTGGTGAATTTTGCCCACAGTACCCTCAAATAAAATAACCCCGCAGGTTTTACGCTACGGGGTTATCATTATTGAACAATACGTGTAAAAATTAAACCAATTTCTTTTTGCGCAGATAACCGAAGCCCAGCAATCCGCCGCTCATCAAAAGCATAGTCGCCGGTTCCGGAACAACGGACTTATCGACCGTTGTAAGGTCAATATTATCCACGTGGGCTCTGCTCAATCTCTGGTCATCACCGTCATAAAGATCAAAAAACAACGAGTTGTTTGTTGATGCAAGTCCGGAGACATCCGTTTTAACACGATAAAAACCGTTAGATAGCGCCTCAACTTCCGTTCCCGGGGTTGCCGTATAGCCTGACGAAGTCAATTTAAAAATATTTGTTCCGCTCAGGCCATCGGGCGTTCCGATCCCCACCCACAAGGTGTCCGGATCCACGACTTCTAACGCAAATATCTCGGGTGAAAATTCCAGATCGAGAATGGGAGGATTATCTTCACCAACATCAAAAAACTTAACGTCAAAAAACAGATCCTGAACATCCGCAGGCAAACTTCCGAAATCGCTAACAAGAGATGTGGTTGTGACCCCGCTGGCCGTAAATCCTGTATTGAGTTCACCAACGCGATTGCCTGTCCCGTCATCCACATTACCGACAAATAGCGATGATGGCACATCCGTAAAATCTTCCTGAACACGATAACCGGTCAGATCGCCTGATTCAAAATCACCGTTAGGAATAAGCGCATGTGCGGAAGAATTGAAACCCATAACTAAAACGAATGATGCCGCGAAAACAAATGCTTTGTTCATACGATCCCTTTCTGAAGGTTGAATTAATAAATTGAATTAGACCTTGAAAACAAAAACTTCTTCAACGCAAACCAAAACGTCAATGCTTTGGCAACTTCGTTTAGAACAACTTATGTTTTAGGATTTGATACCGGGCGCAATAGTTGGACAAAAATGAAAATTTTTTAATGACCGTCGCATTATATAGACAGTTCATCTGTTGTCAAATAAAAACATGCCCAATAGCCGGAATATCTGGAAAAATCGGAACTTTCTGACGGGAGTCGAGAGATAAGTTGCGCAACGCTTCTAAGGATGGCTGATGGCTTTTTGGCACAACTCAAGGTTCAGCTTTGGGAAAACGGCCTCGGGGTCCAGCTCGATCGCCTTTTTAAAATAATCTACGGCACGGTCGCAGCGTTTTTGGTTCATATAAAGCACACCCAACTCATTGTAGGCCGACATGTGCTTTGGATCGATCTGGATGGCCGCTAAATAATACCGCTCGGCCATCACCATGTTGCGGCGGGCATCAAAATTCTTGGCGATCGCATAAAATGTTTCCGACACATCCGGCAAGGTCAATCGTAACGGGTTCCAAGCCGATGCCAAAACCAATATCCCGAATACAAAAAGGTTCAACCCAAGTGTTTTGAACTGCTGCTCTTTGTACATCCGGTAAAAGCACACAACGGCATAAGCGCTGAAGGCCATCACAAAAGGCATAAGACCCATCAAATACCGTGTTTTGATCGGAAAAAAGAACATGGGGATGAGGCTCAAAAGCAGGATATACATGATCCACATGTTGTGACGTTGGCGGATCGAAAAACACAAACCCATTAGGGCCAGCAGGAATATCAGCTTAGTTGAGATAAGAAAGAATGGCGTTTTAATGACATAGAAATTATAGGTATACACGTCCTCAGACCTTAAGAATTCCCTTCCGGTCACAAGAGAAAACGCTTTGGCAGCGATGAGCCCGCCCCATTCCAAAGGCCGGGCGCGGATCAAGTCCATCGTCTTGGACATAAAATACGCGTTAGATTCCGCCTCCCCCACCTGCCGCTGATAATGCTGGTGCGGGCTGGATATGAATTTATCCCAGTCGCGCCCGATCTTGACGTAAAGGTTCGTCCCCTGGAATGCCGGGTCATTGCCCATATAAATATTGGCGCCGATCTGGGTCCGTAACAGGGCTTCACCGGAGACACGGTAATTTTGATAGATCACCAGACCGTTGAGAATGACCGGAAAGATCAAAAACAGAAACGCATAAAGGAATTTTCGTTTGACCGGGATACTCGCGACAAAAACCAAAACAAGGATCCCGACGGCAAAAGGCAGCATTTGAGGACGGCACACTTCGGTCAGAGCCAGGACGAACCCGGCGGTCAAATACTTTCGCCATCCCTCCTTGAAAACAGTAAGGATATACACCAATAAAATATTCAGAAAGATCGAGAGGTTCTCGCTGAATAAAAAGCTGTTCACATAAATAAAGAACCAAAACGTTGAGGCCAGAAAACAGCTGACCCAGGCCGTGGGCGCGTCAAAATGATGCCGGATGATCTTAAAAAGCCAGAACAGGCTGACGGATGCCAGAACATACTGGAGCAAAACAGCATTGACCGGCGAGTAACCGAAAATAAAATAAACCATCCCCAAAAAATAGGCGTACAACGGCGGATGGTTGGTGATCTGGGGCCATAAGAGCTCGCCTTTGGATATTTTATAGCCCCAGACATCGAATTCCAGAGGGTCAATGATGGGCATCGCGAACGTAGGATCCTGACGGACGATCCCATAAAAAAGTAGCCTTGCCAAAAAAGCAAAAAGGCACAGGACCAAAAGCCAATAATGTTCCGGGACGGAACTTAAAATGTTGCGGCGGGCTGAAATACTCTTTTCTCCTGAAGATTCTCGCAAAGGGACCGCACCACTCCCGGAGAGTGGTGCGGTTATGAACTAAAGTTTACTGGCGGGCAGCTTCACGACCTTGCCATCCTTCCAGATGATCGCGGGGTAGCCTTTAAGTTTCTTTTCCGCCAAAACTTTCTTGACGGCATTGCGCATGGCCTTGCCTGCTTTCTTGAAAATGAGCTCACTCGACACCTTCTTAGCCATTCTTTCCCCCCATAAGCTGATAATAAAACGTTTTATCAATCACCTTTATTCTTCCATGATTCGATTTAGCCACTTCAACGGGTTTAAGCCCCGAATTATCAAACAAAAACCACGCGTGCGCCAATGAAGAATATAA
>CAZLRE010000053.1:6008-7930 GCA_964561885.1 uncultured Planctomycetales bacterium
TTGATTCTTCCCTCTGCCAGGCTGGAACGGGGAATGCTTAAATAAAAAATTGTAATGATATAGCCTCTCGTCTTGGCATTTTTCAGCAATTTAACATATGATTTACCGGAAAGGGTCGATTCAAAAGCAAAATCTGATTTCTCATCTAAAAATTCGCCGATCTGATCCAGCAGTAATCTGCCGGCTTTGATCTGTACTGTATCAGGAGAAAATGGAGCTAATCCGGATGCGATGAGATCTGCATTGATGAAATTGGAGCAATGCGCGTAGTTAGGAAGGAATTCTTGCGCAAATGTTGTTTTGCCCGAGCCGTTAGGCCCGGCGATAATATATAAATTCGGCATAGACAGAGTCTATCACAAAAGCCGTTCAAGAAATAGGCTTCGATCTGTTTGTTTATGGAATTCAAAAATTACAATAGATACTTTCACCGGAGTTCTCTTCATGCCCTATTCCAACCGTCTCCTTACCCTGCTGGCCGAAATTTACAACAGCGATCTGAAAAGGCAGATGGAATTCATGAAAACCGAGAACACCATCATGCGCCAGCGCGGCCTTGGTCGAAAAATTATCCTGACGCCGGCCGAACGCCAGAAACTCATCAAATACGGACTGCCTTTGGGCGGCAAAGTCAAACATCTGATCTCAATTGTCCATTACTCGACATTCTGCCGATGGGTTCAAGAGTTCGAACATCCGCATGAAAAGATCGACAGGCGCGGACGCCCGCGTATCATCACAGAACAGATCAGGGAATTGATCGTTCACATGGCCCGTCATAATAAATGGGGCTATACCAAGATCTTGGGCGAACTGAAGAAACTCATGATCAAACGCCTCTCCCGCGGTTCGGTCAAAAACATCCTCAAAGAATACGGCATCGCCCCATTCAAAGTGCGGCAGGAAGACACCTGGGACCATTTTCTCAAACGAACCTTCAACACACTTTGGGCCTGTGATTTTTTTACCAAATCGGTCTGGACGCCGTTTGGCCGAAGGCTGTTCTATTGTTTATTTTTTATCAACATCAAAACCCGTCAGGTCCATCTGGCAGGGATCACACGCAGGGTCGACGATCAATGGCTGATGGAACAGACCCAAAAACTCAATGCTGTTTTTGAAGCGCAAACAGGCAAGGCTGCGCTCATCCGCGACAGGGACATCAAATATTCCAAAGCGTTCGATCAATTCTTCGAAGACAAGGGCATCGCCATCATGAAGATCCCCCGCCGTTCGCCTAATTTAAATCCTTATGCCGAAAGCTGGGTGGCCACGATCAAACGCGAATGCCTGGACCATTTTCTGGTCTTTGGCAAAGTCCATTTGGAATATCTAGTCAATGAATTTGTGGATTATTACAACAAGTACCGCCCGCATTCAGGATTGGATCATGCTCCACCGGTAAAAAGTCCGGTTCAGATGGACGGCGAGATCCACGCCCGGCCAGTGCTGGGCGGTCTGATGCATCACTACTACCGGAATTAACAACGGCAAGGACATTGAAGTGCTGTTTCAAGGAAGGACTCTGCTCTTTTTATGACAAAATCAACGGAATGATACGCCCCGGGGGAATTTTTCTTGGCCGAAGGTCTTAATTCGTCCATCGTCCCTCTTCCTTCGTCCCTCTGATCAAAATTTACCACAGGTCTCATTGTTTTTTACACCCATCTGAAAAGCTTATCTGGATTTTTTGGGCTCAATTAGTGCACTCGCAGTTTGCGCATTTTCACTCCCAAATTACTGCACAGACAGAAAGTCAAAAACCGTCTAATTCGAGCACTTCACCATAAGATAAAAATATCCTCTGTTCCTCTTGAATATTAGAGTTAAGATTTTCTTGTTCATCCAGAAAAAAAACATTTTGTTTATAACACTCATATACGGCATTTAAAAATCTGCTCATCGAACTATATCGTCGTACT
>CAZLRE010000053.1:7940-9140 GCA_964561885.1 uncultured Planctomycetales bacterium
CGTACTTCTACTTCTTCTGGCATAAAATCAATAACACTACAATCTCTAACATCATAAAAATAGTATCCATTACTAAAATCATTCAAAAACGGAATCCAATATTTCCCAAAATTCTCGGGGAAACTTTTTGTCATATCATAATGAATAATAATCTCATCTAAGCTAAGCAACATATACCCTGGGATAAAAGAAACCGCTTGCTGTTCCGCACAGCTTAGACCGCCATTTCTCCATTTTAGAAGTTCTAAGACTTCACTAAAGGCTGAGCCCAGTACTGGGAACCCAGTTAATTTGACGTCGATTTCTTTTTGAGTTATCCCTCTATTAAATCTCTGTAAACCTTGCGGATTTACTCTCAGCATTTCAATGGATATTCTATCTAATAATTCTTTCATGGTATCGGCACCACGGTGAATTTATCACCCGCTTTCATTTTAAAAAGATTATAAAAAAATCTAAGTGTCAGTCCTTGCACACCTTCATTCTCCCAAGCAGGAACAGCCATTACAGACGCTCCCAAACCACCTTCTTGTGTAGACGCGTAAGGATATTCATCCCATTGCATCACAACATTTCCTACAGTTCCAGCAGAACGACCAATAACACCCGCACTACTAAGAGCCTGTCGTCTTCTTATTTTTGAAGTGCCCGGCCCCCCATATGTTAAGACTGAAGGCTTACCCAATGCAAAAGCCTTTAATGTATGTTGATAAATATTGGGCGTTAAAGACTTGGACACAGGATATATCTTTTCGCATCTATCTTTATTCTCTTCCGCGAATTTTCTTATTATACCCTCGAGTATGATTCTATTGGCAGCCGCTTGAACGAAAAAATAAGCGGAAAGCCCAAGACGCTCCCCTACGTTACCTATCCCTTCTCCAAGTGTTTCTACGGCCTCAATACATTTTTCAGGATACGCGGCACAATAGACTCCCACTCCTAACGGAATACTAATTTGCGGTGGAAGCGGTATGGCAACTTGAAGCCCGACAGGATCTATTAAATTCACAGGTGAGTTTTTGACAAACCCATACAGATTAAACCCACCCAACTCACCTATCGGATCCCGATTCACCCACCTTCCCGTCGCGGGATCGTAGTACCGATAACCGTAGTAGTAGAGACTGAACTCGGTGTCCAGGTACTTCGTGCTGAAGCGCATGGTGTTACCCGCGGCTTGGGTTCCCGTTGCGAGAA
>CAZLRE010000054.1:0-411 GCA_964561885.1 uncultured Planctomycetales bacterium
AGGCAAGGGAACCATCCGTGGGGATGAGGATCTTTTTTGGGGCCCAGAATTGGGTCGCGTTCTTGGCGTGCAGGATCGCTGTTGTGCAGGGAGAAAGGCGGATGAGCGAATCAATGACCGAGGAGAACAGTGTTTCATTGTTGCTGGACTCTTCGGATGCCCCCAGCAATAAAAGATCATAATCCTTGTGGCATTCATCGAGTATCGCGTTGACCGGATCGTTGCCGGTGACCAGTTTTGCGATCACCTCTTTTTGCGGGAAGAGCGACTTGGGGGGAGTCGCCGGAATAAGGTTGGTGATCTTTGTTTTGGGCGGCAACACGCTTAAGAGCGTGACCGAGCATTTGTTTTTCCGGTCGATCTCCTGAAGGATCATTGATTTGATCGAAAGCATAATGCGGGACCGGTCGC
>CAZLRE010000054.1:421-5560 GCA_964561885.1 uncultured Planctomycetales bacterium
GCCAGAAGCGACGTCACGATCGCCATAATAACGATGATCGAAAAGAAATCTTCGTTGATGAGACCCAGGGAAAGACCGATAGTGGCGATGATAATACCCATCGCCCCTCGGGCATTCAAAGCTGCTCCGTAGCTCAGAGATGTCCAATGGTCGAGACGACCTATCCACCGGGCGCCCACATAGGCCCCCACGACTTTGCTTAAGATCGCAGTCCCCAACACAAGAAGTGTCATATTAAGAAGTTCAGGCTGCAGCAGATTGGCAACGTTGACTTTTAATCCGGCGATCGCAAAAAATATAGGCGCGAAAATACCCATGGTTATCGCTTCAATACGCTCATGAACGTATTGGGGCAGGCGCGGGATCTGGCTTAGGATGATCCCGATCATAAAAGCGCCGAACATGGGCTCAAGGCCGAAGAGATGGCCGACCGCGCCCCAGCCGAATGTCGTGATCACCGCCAGTGAGATATACCTCTGTGAGCTGACGATCTCATCTTGAACGAAATTAAGCATGAGTTTTACGATCCATCGGGCCAGAGTGAAACTCAGCAGTATGAAGACGATGACCGATCCAACAGAACTCAGGACATTCCCTGCGTTGAGCACTTTCCCGCTCGCAAGCATGGTCACGATCGAAAGAAATGTCCATCCGACCGTGTCATCGATCATGCCGGCAGCGATGATGCCTTGTCCGATGTCCCGGCGCATCAATTTCATGTCAATGAGAATCTTGGCAATGACCGGGATCGCGGATATGGACATGGCGGTCGCTAAGAAGAGCGCGAAGACCATACGCTGCGCAGGGTCGACCAGAAGTTTTTCCGGGACCAAAAGCGCAATGGCAAACCCGCTGATCATCGGGATCACCAGTCCGCCCAGCGCTGTGCCCATGACCGATTTGGCCTTGCGGGAGATCAATTTCAGGTCGGTCTCGAAACCGGTGAGCAGCAACAGCAGCATCACTCCAATTAAACTGAGTCCTTCCAGAAGATATCCTTGGGCAGGTTCTTTGATCGCAAAGGTATGTGCAAGGAATGGGAAGTGTTTTCCCAGAATGGAAGGTCCAAGGAGTATGCCTGCCAGAAGTTCTCCGACGACAGAAGGTTGTTTGAATCGTTGGGCGATCTCGCCCAATGTGCGTGCGGTAAAAAGAAGGATCGCGATCTGGGCGGTTAGGATCAGGACATCATGATGGGAAGGTGTTGCTAAATCGGTCATGACGTTTCCTTGAAAACGAATTTAAGATTAGCGAGTCGAAATTCCACTGACAAACTACAATCTACTGCATTGAAAGTCAAGCGCAATATGTGAACGGGAACAAAATATTTCTATTTGTGGACGAAAATCGATCGTTAATGAGGGATCGGTATCAGATCAAGCAGATTGGTGATCAGAAGCATGGTGCACAATCCGAGCATAACGCCCCAGGCGGTCCGGCTGTGACCTCCGTCTTCAATGGCTTCGGGCAGCAGTTCGGAGATGGTCATGTGGATCATGGCCCCGCCCGCAAAACCTAACCCGATCGGAAGAAGCGGTTCGAACATCCAGGCCAAAATGGCCGAGGGCACGGCCATGATGGGCTGGGGGATGCTCGAAAGGATAGAAGCCCACGCGCAGCGGGCGGTCGAGACGTTCTCCGCTTTTAATGGAAGAGAGATGGCAATGCCCTCAGGAATGTTGTGAACGGAGATGGCAATAGCCATGATAAGACCGAATTGAAGGTTGCCGGTTGCAAAACCCACACCGATGGCGATCCCTTCAGGGATGGAGTGCAGGAACATGACGATGAATATTAAAAGACTGCGCTTTGAAAATCCCTGGGATTTTTCGATCGATTTTGTGTCATGGCTGCTGATCACTTTTTCAGTGAACCAGAAGAATAACGACCCCAGCAATAAACCCAAAATGACCATGTAGGGAGCGCCGGGAATCCTCTCTTTAAGGGAAATGCCTTCCTGGGCCAGCGAGAAAACCGAGGCAGAGATCATCATGCCGCCTGCGAACGCGCAGGAGAAAGCCCGCAAGATCTTGGAATTATTTTTGACGTAATGGACCGGGATAGCTCCCAGGCCTGTTGCCAGGGCGCTTATAATGCCGGTCCATAACGACCAGAGTATGACGCTGCTTTGCTCCATCATGTCTCCTTAATTTGACGGGTTATGATATCACGAACGATTGGGCGTTGGAAAACATTTTCCCTATGATTTGATTAAGATTTTGCGTGGATACTCGCTCAAGAACACTTAATTTGTCCTTAACATAATCTTAATGTTGGGCGGTTAAAATTCACCCGTATTCAATAACAAAGAACGAAAGGAATAATGAATGAAACGATGGACGATTGGACTAACAGTATGGATGTTTCTCTCGGTATCGGCCGTGAGCCATGCGGCGACCACAGAAGTGGATGCGCTCATCCAAAAACTGGTGGAAAAAGGGATTTTGAACAAGGAAGAAGCCCGTGAGATCAAGGCAGAGATCGTGACTGACGCGAAAACTATCCAGGAAGACCGCATCAAGCAGGCAACACCGGAATGGGTACAGAACACTAAACTCAAAGGCGATCTGCGGTTGCGCTATCAGTATGAGCGCAAGAAGGATGATTCCGAGGCCAGAGGACGCGGACGTATTCGATATCGTTTAGGATTAGAGAACAAGGTCAATGACCAATGGAAAGTCGGCGCTGGTCTTGCTTCTGCGGAAGTCGGTTCAACCACCGATGATGCGCGTTCCACTAATCAGACCTTGACCGATGTCTTTCGCCGCGGTGATATCCGTTTGGATTATGCGTATGGCGAATTCCAGCCCGCACCTTGGGCGAAAGCCATTGCCGGTAAATTCATCAAATCTGATTATCTCTGGACACCGACCGATCTGTTGTGGGATTCGGACATCAATCCGGGCGGTGCTTCAGTGAACTTGAACCATAAATTTTCCGAAGCGCTTTCGGCCTATGCCAATACCGGTTACTGGATGATCGATGAGAACGGCAAGGTTGACCGTCCGGATCCGTTCTTGTTCTACGGCCAGGGTGGAATCAAATCCAAAATGGGCGTCGTGGATGCGAACGTTGCGGCCGTTTATTACGGTTTTAACGGTGTTAAAGGGATTACATTAGACGGTACGTCTTCGACCAACACCTTGACCGGCGGCGTGTTGAAGTATGATTACGACTCGATCGGCGCTTCCGCTGAGGTCGGGGTCAATAATCCGCTAGGCTCCGAACTCATCCCCCGCGTTTCCCTATTCGGGGATATGATCCATAACATGGACCCTGATGATGACGAAAACGGCTGGGCGGCAGGTCTTAAGATCGGCGATGCCAAAGTGGTCGGCAAGAACCAGTGGCAGGCCAGATATCAATACTCTTATTTAGGGAAGGACGCTTTTCCGGATGCGTTCCCGGATTCCGACCGTTTGGGCGGCGTCACGGACACCAAAGGTCATGAGTGGATCTTGGAATACGGCCTTAGCAAGAACGTTGTTCTAAGTCTCGATTATTACCAGGACGACCGTATCAAAGGAACGCATAACCGTCAAAAGCTGCTTCAGGGGGACATCAATATCAAGTTTTAATTTTTGGTGTTCATCAATTTAAAAATGTTGTAATATCAAACCCATTGAGGAGTTAAAAAATGAATACGCTAAAAACAACAATACTAACATTGGCCATGGCTGCGGTTGCTCTGCCAGTTTTGGCCGCGGATATCATCAAAGTGGATGGTTCCAGCACAGTTTTTCCGATCACAGAAGCTGTTTCAGAAGAGTTCGGCAGTCAGATCGGCGGTAAGGTCATGGTAGGCATATCCGGGACCGGCGGCGGTTTCAAACGTTTCTGCCGCGGAGAGACCGATATCTCCAACGCGTCGCGTCCGATCAAATCCTCTGAGAAAACGGCTTGTAAGGAATCCGGTATTGAATTTATCGAATTACCGGTGGCTTATGACGGTATGGCGGTCGTGGTCAACCCGAAGAACACCTGGGTCGATTATTTGACCGTGGCAGAACTTAAGAAGATCTGGTCGCCTGATGCCCAGGGTGTTGTGACCAAATGGAGCCAGGTCAGGGACGGTTTTCCGGATGAACCTCTGGTCCTTTATGGTGCAGGAACGGACTCAGGGACATTCGATTATTTCACCGAAGCCATCAATGGGAAATCCGGGTCCAGTCGCGGCGACTATACTGCCAGCGAAGATGACAACGTCCTTGTTGAAGGTGTCGGCACAGAAAAGGGCGGATTGGGATATTTTGGTCTGGCCTATTACGAGCAGAACAAGGACCGCCTGAAAGTTGTGCCGATCAATGATGAGAAAGAAGATAATGGCAGCGGCGCGATCGAACCGTCATTGGAAACAGTTATGGACGGAACTTATCAGCCGTTGGCCCGTCCGATCTTCATTTATGTCAGCACCAAGGCCATGGAAAACGATAAAATTAAAAAGTACGTTGAGTTCTATTTGGATAATGCGGCTGAACTTGTCGAGGAAGTCGGATATATCCCTCTGCAGCCTGAAGCTTACGAAGCGGCCAAGGCCCGTTTTCAGTCCGGTATCAAAGGATCAGTTTTTGCCGGTGGCGCCAAAGTTGGCGTGAGCATGGCGGATATGCTTAAAATGGAAAAATAATGTTCCAAAGCAAGAAACCACGTTTGCGGATCAAGGAAATGGTGATCGAGAGGCTGCTCTTTATGTGCAGCCTCTTGTCCATTTTCACGACCGGAGCCATCATTTATATTTTGCTCTCGGAAACCATCCAATTCTTTAAAGTGGTCCCGATCATGCAGTTTCTCACCGATACTCAATGGACCCCGCTTTTTACCAAGAAGCATTTCGGGATCCTTCCGCTTTTATCAGGAACGATATTAACGACCGTGATCGCTATTTCTGTTGCGGTCCCGATAGGTCTTATCAGCGCTGTTTATCTCAGTGAATACGCAACGTCAAAGATGCGCACAACCATCAAGCCGCTCATGGAAGTGCTGGCGGCAGTTCCCACGGTAGTTTATGGCTATTTTGCGCTTTTGTTTGTGACCCCGATATTGCGCCAGATATTTCCTGATATTTCAGGTTTCAACTCCCTGTCGGCCGGATTGGTTATGGGTATTATGATCATACCCCTGGTTTCTTCTTTGAGTGAA
>CAZLRE010000054.1:5570-9080 GCA_964561885.1 uncultured Planctomycetales bacterium
CATGTGGTAGCGGTGGCCCAGCAACTTGTAGGGCATGCACGCGGTGCCGATGCGTTTGAGAGAAGGGGCTTATGCCCTGGGTTCACAAAAGATTCAGGTGGCCTTTAAGATCGTATTGCCGGCCGCTTTATCCGGTGTGACGGCAGCTATCATTCTCGCTGTTTCGCGCGCGATCGGGGAGACCATGATCGTGGCCATTGCCGCCGGGCAACAGCCGCGGCTGACCTTTAATCCGATGATCCCGGTTGAGACCATTACCGCCTATATCGTTCAGGTCAGTCTCGGGGACACTCCGCACGGGACGCTCGAATATCGCACGATCTTTGCCTGCGGTATGGCGCTTTTTCTGCTGACTTTTGGTTTGAACATCGTAAGTTTCAAGCTCAAGGAACGATTCAAGGAAGTCTATGATTAACACATTAACGCCGACCAAGAAAAGTCCGGACAAATTTTACAGCCAGATCTTCTCGTTCGTAGGGATCGGGACGACATTATTCGGGCTCTTGGTCCTTTTTGTTCTGATCGCCGATGTCATGCATGACGGGTGGGGGAGATTGTCGTGGGATTTCATGACCAGTTTTCCTTCCAGAAAAGCCGCGCAGGCAGGGATCTTGTCAGCCTGGGTTGGTACGATTTGGATCATGCTGACGACCGCCGCGATCGCCATCCCCATCGGCATCGGAGCAGGCATTTATCTTGAGGAATACGCCAAGAAGAACAAGCTCAATGATTTTATCGAGATCAACATCGCCAATTTGGCCGGTGTTCCGTCGGTCATTTACGGTATTCTGGGTTTGGGCCTGTTTGTTCGCGCGTTACATATGGACCGAAGCGTGCTTGCCGGCGGATGCACTCTGGCGCTTCTGATCCTGCCGGTCATTATTCTTTCGACCCGGGAGGCTTTACGGACGGTTCCCAGTTCGATCCGTGAGGCTGCGCTCGCCTTGGGTGCGACTAAATGGCAATCAACACGTCACCAGGTGCTGCCGATGGCATTCGGTAATATCATGACGGGTATCATTCTCGCGATGTCGCGGGCCATCGGAGAGACCGCGCCTTTAGTCACATTAGGAGCGTTGACCTATATCCCGTTCTTGCCCCAGCAGCCGGTCACAGTATCGCAGCAGTTCCCGTATGTGAATGTCACACTTAAAGGACTTTTCGATCCGTTCACAGTTTTGCCGATCCAGATCTTTAACTGGGTGTCGCGCCCGCAGAAGGCGTTTTTGGAATGCGCGGCAGCCGGCATCATCGTGCTTCTTTTGATCACGCTTTTAATGAACGGCACGGCCATTTATCTGCGACATAAGAATCAGACCAAAAGGTGAGAGACTTTCCGAATAATTTGAATATAATAATCAGGGTCAAATCACATGCCGACATCAACCACCAGCGTTCCTATGACGACAAAAACTGAGAATCAGCCGATGGACAATTCCGGATCCGAACCGAAGATCAAAGTCTTGAACTTTAACTTTTATTACGGCACGCACAAGGTGCTTAAGGGCGTTTCCTTTGATATCCGGCCGAATTTTGTGACCAGCATCATCGGACCGTCGGGATGCGGAAAATCGACGCTGCTTCGCTGTATGAACCGCATGAACGATCTGGTCCTCAATTCCAGGCCCGAGGGAACGATCCTTATCGAAGGCCAGGACATTTACGATAAGGCGGTCGACGTTGTTGAGCTGCGCAAGAAAGTCGGGATGGTTTTCCAGAAGCCTAATCCGTTCCCGAAATCGATCTTTGATAATCTGGCCTATGGCCTTAAGATCAACGGGATCAAAGATAAGAATTTCATCGCTGATAAGGTCGAGCAAAGCCTTAAGGACGCGGCTTTGTGGGACGAGGTCAAAGACCGTCTTAAAGAGAGCGCCTTGCGTTTGTCCGGCGGACAGCAGCAGCGTTTGTGCGTGGCCCGCGCGCTTGCGATCGAACCTGAGATCATCCTCATGGATGAGCCAGCTTCCGCGCTTGATCCCATTGCCACTGCCAAGATCGAGGAATTGATTTTCAAGCTCAAGGACAAATATACGATCGTGATCGTAACCCACAACATGCAGCAGGCCGCGCGTGTTTCCGATATGACGGCATTTATGATGCTGGGTGAATTGATCGAATATGGAAAGACCATCGACATGTTCACCAAGCCGACGCAGAAGATCACCGAAGAATATATTACAGGACGTTTTGGATAGGTAGAGTCAGAAGTCGGATGTCCGAAGTCAGAAGTGAAATTTTTTATGAACCGCAAGTGCTCCTATGACTCCGTTTAATAACCGCCTTTGGACTTCTGACATCGGACTTAAGACTTTCGCTAATACGCCGCTATGATCCGCCATTTCACTGATGATCTTCAGGAATTAAAAGAACTTCTTCTCAAGATGTCCAATCTGACGGAAGAAGCGATCGATCTGTCGATTCAGGCGCTTAAAGACTTAAACGTCTATCTCGCCCAGGAAGTGATCGCGAATGATTCGCGCATCGATGAGATGGAGCTTGAGATCGAAGAGAAGGCCATCGATATTCTGGCGCTGCATCAGCCGCTGGCTAAAGACCTGCGTTTTGTTACGACCGCGCTTCACATCAATGCCAACCTGGAACGTATCTCAGATCTGGCGGTCAATGTTTCCCAGCGGGTGCTGGAATTAGCCGCGGTCAAACCGCTCTTGAAGCCTCTTATTGATATCCCTCGCCTTTCCGAACTGGCGCGCACGATGGTGCGCAAGTCCATGGACGCGTTCGTCAACCGGGACGGGTCGCTGGCCCGCGAGGTCATACACATGGAATCAGAGGCCGATCTGCTGCGCAACACCATTCAGCAGGAGTTGACTTACGAATTTATGGTCATTGACGGCAAGACCGCGCCGCGCGCCATACCGCTTCTTTTGATCGCCCGCCATCTGGAACGCATCTGCGACCAGGCCACCAATATCGCCGAAAGCGTCATCTATCTGGAGCAGGCGATCGTGGTCAAGCATCACCCCGAGAAGCTTCAGCTCCCGTAAAAACATATTTTTTATTTTGCCCCTCATAAGCTCATGCTATACTGGGGCATCTTTGAGAGCTTAACTATCGTTTAATCTGATTTAGATCACCATTGACCATGCATCCCCTCGAAGTTCGAAGGATATTACCCGAAGACCTTAAACCGATCTTGACTTTGCGCGATTACCTGGCCCGCGGAGGCGGCAAGGGTTGGGCCAAGGCCCAGTCCATATCGCCGGAAGAGGTCATTGCCACGATCAAGAAAGCCAATCTGCGCGGCCGCGGCGGCGCAGGCTTTCCGACCGCTGTCAAATGGGGAAGTATCCGCAACGAGCCTTGTCCCACCAAGTATGTCGCCTGTAATTTCTCTGAAGGCGAGCCCGGCACCTATAAAGACCGATATTTTATTCTAAAGAATCCCTATCAGCTGTTTGAAGGGATCGCGATCGCCTGCTATGCCATCGGAGCCAAAGAGGCTTATATCGGCATCAAACGCAAATACAAGCCTCGGGTCAAGCGTCT
>CAZLRE010000055.1:0-8953 GCA_964561885.1 uncultured Planctomycetales bacterium
AACGACTCGTCCTGCAAAACGATGGGAACAGGCGCCTCCGGCGAGATACGGGAAACCGTACCTTTAACATAATGGTCAAGGATGAGATCCCCGACAACCAGGATCTTCTTGCCCTTGAACCGGCTGATAATATTATTGTATTTACTCATAAATAGATATATTGGTCAAAATGAGGGTTGATTCTAGCACAGTTTATATAGCCCGTCAATGAAGCCAACCGGCTTAATTGGCCAACGACCTTAAATTTTAAACGCTTGATTTTAAGGTCTTTGCAGAAGATCACGCGCGAGCTCAAAGACCTGTTCTACGCTGATGGAATCCTTGATACCGGAGATAATTTGCCCCGAAGTGTCCAGCCGGATGGCTTCTTCCGGTTTGTTGGATAGAACATAACTTTTCGAGCCCAGCGGCCGCCAGCGCTCAGGGTTGATCCCGGGCTGATCCCGCAGAAATAAGGAGATCACATAAATACCGGCCGCCGCAGCCATATGGACAGGCCCGGAATCATTAGAGATCAGAAGGTGACTTCTTTTCAATAACGCTACGGTTTGGGCGAGTGAAGTCTGCCCCGTTAGATCAAAATACGGCTGGGCGCACAATGTTTTCAGACGCCTGGCCACCTCAAGCGCGTGACCGGCCCCGAAGACAACGACCTTGCATCCGGCCACTTGAGCCAACTGGTCTATAAGTTTCGCAAAAGACTCAACCGGCCAGCAGCGCTCCGGATCGCTTGCCCCGGCATGGACCGCGATGAGCTTCACACCCGTCAGGCGGTTCTCTGTCATCCATTGATCGATCCATCGGCCGGCATCCGGCCTGACCGGCAAATACGGGTCGGTTTGAGAAGCATTGATCCCCAATTGTTTTAGCAGATCGAGGCAATATTTCGATTCATGTTTTACTCCCAGATGACGGTCGTCTTTGACGCCCTCTGTTAAAAGAAAACCAAAATTCTTATCGCGATATCCGACCCTGTTGGTGATCCCGGCCAAAAAACACAACAGATTGGTCCGTCGTTTGGTATGAATAATGATGGCCAGATCGAAATTCTTGCGCTTGATCGCCATGACCAACTGCCAAAAACCAAATGCACCCCTGAAGGAACCCCTGCGGTCATCGATCATGACATCATCAATGTTCGGATTGCCGTCGACTAGATCACGGGTAGAGGAGGAAACCAGAACCGTGATGCGGCTTTGGGGATAATGCGCGCGGACAGCCGCGATGGCGGGCGTGGTTAAGATCACATCGCCGATGCGATCGGTGCGCACGATCAAAATGTTGCGGTAATCGTTAGTCATGGGTTATGGTCAAGATCTTAACGCGTTCATTCGAAACATCAATGCACCCTAGAATATCCTCAGCTGTGATATTCTTCATGCAGGTATGTCGTTCTGGATGATTTTTGTCGGCACATCGCGCACACCCCTGATTTTTCCAGATGTATCCGCTGCCCTCAGACCAGGGTCCGGATAAATACGGATCCGTCGGACCGAAGAGCGCCAGGCACTGGCGGTTAAAATAACTGGCCAGATGCATAATGCCGCTGTCATGCACGATTGAAAAAAGCGAACGGTTGACCAGTTCGGACACCTGCACCAGATCGGTCTTGCCCGCCAAAGCTAAGAACGGATGTTTCATCTGCGACTGAATATCCGCCATGACCCCGGTGTTTTCCACACCTCCGACCATGACGACCTTCATCCTGTAACGTTCAACCAGCTGATCGCACACCTGCGCAAAACCCGGCGGATGCCAAGTCTTGGCAGAGTCCGCAGCGACCGGCGCAACAAGGACAAATCGCTCACCCGGAAGGATGTGGCCCGCCAATAATGAATCCACATACGCCCTGTCTTTCGGCAGGATGACGATCGCTTTGCGGCTCTGCGCCTTACCGGAAAAATCATAAATGCTTTTTAACCGCAACAAATGTTTATCGACCAGATGCAGACCTTTGGGCATGAACAATGCCGGAGCCGTGCGTGTCCGCGTGTGAACGAGAAAACCGATGATCGTGTTCCTGAAATCCACGACCGCATCAAATTTCGATTCGCGCAATTTAGAGACCCATTGCAGCTTATCTTTTAAGGATGCATGTTTGTCGTAAGCATAAACACGCTCGAAATTCGGGTTCTGTTCAAATAACGAAAGACCCTTGGGACCGACGATGACCGACAGTTTCGCCTGAGGGAACGCCTCGAACAGCACGTCCATGGACGGACAAATGGCGATGATATCGCCGATGTTGGTCAGCGAAACAACAAGGATATTCTTAACGTCGGAGTTTTTGGTAAGCTTGAAGAACATCGTCCACCGTGATGGCGCGCATGCATGCGTTATTCGAACATGTCAGGTGATAGCATGGCGCTTTGTTGCATCCGATCTCTTTATGGATCACGACCGCGCGGCCGCTCCCGCGAGGGCCGGTGACTTCAGGACGCGTCGGTCCGAACAAGGCGATCACATCCGTCCCGACAGCTGATGCCGCGTGAAGAGGCCCGGAATCATTGGAAATAACCAGATGCGCGCGTTTAAAAAGCGCAAAGAGCTCATCCAAACTGGTCTCTCCCGCCCATACAAAAGGATCGACCCCGGAATCCCTGGCGATGCGTTTGGCCAATTCGACATCACCTGGCGCACCAGGGATCATAACCTTGACACCGAGATCTTTGACCATCCGTCTGATCAGCTGACTAAAATTCTCCGCCGGCCAACGCTTAAGGTCCCAGTTGCCGCCGGTATTGATGACCACCAGACGGTCCTCTGGCTTTATACCGGCATCCTTCAGGCGTTGATCGATCACCTCCAAGCTCGAAGCAGGAACATTCAACTCGCACACGCGGTCACTGACGGCCAATCCAAAACCTTCAACGATCTTGAGATACTCATCCGACCGGTGCAGCACTTCTTCTTCGACACTGACACGATGGGTCAGAAATCTACTCTGCTTCTTTGAATCGTACCCGACCCTTTGGGGAATGCCTGCCAGCGAAACCAATAATCCGCGCGTCATCGAACGGTGCAATAAAAAAACAGCGTCGAATTTCTTTTTCCGCAGATCCATGATCATCGTCAACTTGGCCCACGGGCTCCAATGTTCTTTCTTGTCATCGTAAACCAAAATGTCATCCACCCAAGGACAGGCCTTAAGAACGTCCTTAACACGCGGGACCGCCAGACACGAAACGCGGGCGTCGGGATATTTCTTTTTCAGCGCCTTAAACACAGGCGTTGAGAAGATCACATCTCCCAGCCAATTGACGTTAATGACAAGGATATTGGTCATGGCTTCCGGACGTCCTTATACATGGCAAGGGTTGATGATACCATTTGCCCCGATGAATAATGCTTCTCAACGAACATGCGCGCGGCGCGCCCCATGTCCCAAGCCTTGACCGGATTGGAAAGAACACCGCCTATCGCATCGGCCAATGCCGTCGGGTTTTGAGGATCGACCAAAACACCGGTGCGGTTATGTTCAATGATATCCGGCAGACCGCCCACGCGTGATGCCACGACCGGCAAACCCATGGCCTGAGCTTCCAGGACCGAAAGGCCAAGGCCTTCCTGCAAAGACGGCATGACGAATACGTCAAATAACGGAAGAACATCAGATGTCCGGTTGACGATCTTAAAGAAATCAACACGCTGGGTTAATCGCAGTGCTTCCACCAGCCGCCGCAGATCATCCTCCTCGGGCCCTTCTCCGACGATCAATAGCCTGGCCTCCGGGAATTTCAATAGCACTTCCTTAAACGCCTTGATGAGATCCGCATGCCCTTTAACATCCGACAACCGCGCGATAATCCCGATGACCGGCGTTCCTTGAACGTTGAACTTGCGCCGGGCCGCCTCCCTGTCTTCCTGTCTGGGGATCATAAACCTCGACAGATCGATACCGTTAGGGATCAAAACAACGCGCGAAGGCTCAACACCAAAATCATTGATCAGATGATCAACAACAGGCCTGCTGATGGCGACCACACGCCTGCCCCAGCATGGATAGATCCTTCGCCAGATCCTCGTCTTAAAAAAACCGTGGCAAGTTGAGACATGGACCGCGCCCAAATGCCTGGCGTAGCGTTCGCCCATGATCTGGGTAGCCCGTGTATTGGAATGCACCACGTCAATACCGCAACGTTTCAGCTCATCGGCGTGCGGCAAGGAAACATAGATCCTCGGATCGGCATCCGATTTCACCCTGAAGCCGAATTCCAAATGCTTCCCCCCGGCCGACCGGAATCCTTCAACACAGTTGCCAGCCCCGGTCAATGCGTAAACCTCATGGCCCGCGTCGACAAAACCGCGGGTCAGCGTCAGCAGATAACTTGTGATGCCGCCGGTATTCAAATGATTGGCCAGAAACAGAACTTTCATAGCGTCACTGGATCAATTCTTTGATCTTCGCAAAAACATCTTCGGGTGAAATGTCGCGCATACAGGCATGCGTCTTGATCTTGCATTGCGAACTGTAACACGGCGAGCATGTCAGATCGCGTTTAATGACCGAGAAACGCTTGGCCGGCGGCAGATGGCGTACCGCATCCGTCGGACCGAACAAGGCCACAAAGGGAACGCCCATGGCCGCGGCCAGATGCATGGGCGCGGAATCAGGGGTCAAATACACCCGGCATTTCTTAATCAATGCCGCGAGCTGCAGAATATTTGTTTTGCCCACAAAATTAACAGGCTTGGATTTCGTCAAGCCCATCAGCTGCCGGACGACCGTCTTGTCTTTGGCCTGGCCGGTCAAAACCACGCGGACATTCTCGGCAGCCAGAAGATCGCACAGCCTGGCCATATATTCAACCGGCCAATTTTTGGTCGCCCACTTTTCAGACGCCGCGAGATTGATCCCCACGATATTCTTTCCATGGCCGAGCCATTCGGAATCTAAAAGGTTCTGCACATGCTCGAAGTCCATCTCCGACGGCCAAAGACCCAGCTGGACATGCTTGTTATAGGGAACTCCCAGCATTCTTAAAATTCGGAATTGATGTTCCACCGGACCGATCGCGGTCACATCATTCTTGATCCTGTCCGTTAATAAGAACCCCCACTTTCCGTTGTCATAACCATAACTCTCGCGGGGCCAAGCAAGCATCGCCAGCAGATGGCTCATCCGGTTGTTCTGAAAATCGATAAATTGATCGAACTGATACTTCCTTAATTCACGCGCAACGGAAAGAACATAACCGATATCTTTCTTCTTATCCAGATCGAAAGAAATGACACCGTTAATATACGGACATTTCTGAAGCAAAATGGCCGAGTTCCTTCCGACGAGACAATAGATCTTCGCATCCGGGTTTCGTTCCCTTAATGCCTTTAGTGAGGCAGTAATAAGAACAACATCTCCCATCGCGCTTAATTTCACGACCAGCATGCTGACGGAAGTCAAAAGCTCCTTGTAAACGCCGAGTGTCGCCTCCGCCATATGCTTGAGCGTGTATTTGGCATGGATCTTCTTCTTGGCCTCCTCAACGAGCGACTGGCTGAATTTAGGCTCGTTCAATAACCGCAATACCGCATCCGCCATACCTTCGGTATCTTTGGGAAGGACAAGCAGACCCGTACGTTCATGATCAACAACTTCGATGATGCCGCCGATCTTGGTGGCGACCACAGGAACGCCGGCGGCCTGAGCTTCAATGATCACCCGGCCGAACGCCTCCTGTGTTACGGTGGCCATCACCATAACATCGACCTGTGAGAGCAACTGCGGGATATCTGTCCGGTTGCCTAAAAATTCGACATGATTACGCAATCCTAACCGGCGGGCCAAGACCTCGAGTTCCTGTCTGTATTCCGGACGGGACGCGGGAGCATCGCCGATCACCCAGATCTTGCAAAACGGCTTGGACCTGACCACCTTGACCATGGCTCTTAAGAAATAATCATGCCCCTTGATCGGCGAGATGCGCCCAACGATCGCGATGACAGGATAGGACTTTTCTGTTTTGCGAGGGACATTGAACTTGGATAGATCGACACTGCGTGGAATAAGACGGATATTCTCGGATGGGACCTTGAAATCATGGACCATGTGCCGGCCGATGACCTCGCTGATCACAATGACCAGTTTGCTTAAACCCATAACGCGGGAAAATGGGTGGCTCGAATAATAACCATGGCAGGTCGTGATGAAAGCGGTCTTGGCTCTACGGCTGGCAAAATAGGCGATCCATGCCGGAACGCGGGAGCGTGCATGGACGACATCCACCTTTTCTCTCATCAGGATCTCAACTAACTTTCGATAGGAACCGACCATCGCGAACAAACTTTTCTTATGGACCGGCAGTGTGTAATGATGCGATCCTTCCCTGACCAACTGGTCGACCAGTCTGCCGCCGTTGGAAACAATGATCGAATGATGCCCCTGCTGCACCAGATATCTGGCGAAATCAACCGTGCCGGTTTCCACACCGCCCACATTCAGTTCCGGAAGGATCTGGAGAATTTTCATAGAAACCGTTTTAAACGATTCGCTCAATGACCTCAGCGACAGATTTCTGGTCATTGATGGGTTTCAAATAGATCTTATCGCTCATGACACTGTAGAGTGCCTGGCTGATACCCTTGGGCGAGCAGAAGATCAAATGCCCGCCCGCCCCTAAACCATCGACAAAGCGCTCGTACTTATTGCGTCCAACACTGCGCCGGTCATTACTGATGACATTGAACACGACCGTTTTCTTGCCGGAACACACAGCCTCGGAGATCATGGAGATGCTTTCCGACGACACCAGAAGACAATCGGATAAACCCAGAATGCCCCCGACCGCCTCGGGAACATCGCCGTTGGCGGCGCTGATCAAAAGCGGACAGCGGTCGAATTTTTTAAGTTCGCGCCAGATGATCTGCTCGATCGCCTCAGGCGTACGACGAGACGTTGTCAAAAGGATATCGGCGTTGAGCTGGATCGCGACTTCCTTGAGCTGATGGATGACCATTTTAATGGCCGATTCAGTGAATTCAACGTTTTTCGTATTTCCTCCAATGAGGACCCCGATCTTCGTGCGATAGCTGTTCTTCAAATGCGAAAAACGGTTCAATAGAAGCTGGCTCTGTTCAGTCATATAGTCTTTATTGATCAGGTTGAGCGCCGCGCGGGTCCGGGCCACCACAGCTTTGGCCGGAACCTGGCCGGAAAAATCGTGCTCTGGAAGCACAACACAATCAAAACGGTCCATGGCTAATACGTTCGGTTTAAGGATGACCAGACTTTTGGCCAACTGCCAGGCAGAGGACAAATAATTAATACCGGATACCGACGACCCGCAGGAAACAATATAGTCAGCTTTAACAGATATCAACCGTTCGAACGAAGCCCGTTGCAGAAGCAACCGAAGCACGCCGGCATTACGCAGCCCGCCGAAAAACTGGCTTAAGAATGCGATCACGACCGACAACCGGCGCGTAAAATCACTCTTAAAACGAATGCTAACGGTCTTAACCGCCGCTGTCTTTTCCTTTTTAGCCAAAGCATCCATCATCATGACAGCCAATGCCTGGGATTGTCTCAAATGCCCGGTGCGGCCGTCATCCAGGATCACGATATTGGCCTGTTTGGAATATTTCCATATCTTGTAAAACCACATGTATTCATGCGGATGCGATCTAACTTTTTCTTCACAACGCTCAACGAGAACTTTAAGATTCGCGGTGAGATCTTCTTCGTCGTTCCCGGTCCGGATGAGCTCCAATGGCTTATCCACAGACAGACAATGACCGCCGTTTGGCTCGCGGTAAATATCGACCAGACAAATGCTCGCGTCATATTTTAGGGCCAGACGGATCGCGCCCGTCGACATGGAGGCCTGGCGGCCCAGAAATTCGACTAATTGACCGTCCTTACCGCCTTGATCAATGACCAGGCTTACGATCTCATTGGCTTTAAGCTTGCGGATCACTTCCCGAGTCGCTTCCCCCGGATGAATGACCGAACAGCCGAAAGTTTCTCGGTAGGACGTCAGCAACCGGTCCAGTAACGCGGCCTTGGGCTGCGGATTGGCGATAAGATTATACGGGTGTCCCGTTGTGCTTCCCACCAAACTTGAAAGTTCCCAATTCCCGGAATGCATGGACAAAAAGATGACGCCTTTTTTACGCGCGATCGCCTCTTGGAAATATTCCTCGTTCTTAACCCTCACCCAGCGCCGGCAACCTTGTTTCGCCATCAAAGGCAGACGCAGCAATTCCACCACGTTCTGCCCGAAATGAAGGTAACACTTTTTAAGGATGCGCCGGATCTCACGGTCCGTCTTAGAGGATGCGAATGCGATCCGCAGATTGCTGTAGGCCACCCTCCTGCGTCGGAAGCTTCCGTAATACGCCAGCCGTCCGATGCAGCGGCCGATGAAAAGCGCGGCTCCGGTCGGCAGCAGCATCAAAAAAACCGAGAAGGCCTTAACTATGTGATAAATGATGGATCCGATCAATGAGCTGTTCCTGTCCATGCGTGATGTCGATCTCAATATTCAAAACAAGAAGTTCATACCCTTGCCAAAACCCCTGAAATGACTCGAGCTTAACAGCATCCTTGCGCGTCGTGACAAGCGTGCGCACGCCGAGCTCGTCACAACTTTCCCTTAATTCGTTCATATCCTGTTCACTATAGGTGTGATGGTCCATAAAATGGACAAACTCCTTAACGTCGGCCTTAAGGTTAACCAGCATACTTTTAAACAACACGGGATCGCCGATGCCGCAAAACGCGACCACGGCCCGGCTGATATGCGCGATGTTGACAAATTCCTTTGAATAAAGCCGCGTCAATGATTTTGGACGGTGTACGGTCTCAACCACAGGAATATCACGGCCCAGACCGGATAACTGGTCCTTAAGCGCCCGGGTATCGACCTGATCCGTTTTAGTCAACACCAGCACTTGAGCGCGCTTGAGCGACGAAAAGGGTTCTCTTAAGATCCCGCACGGCAAAAGTTGTCCGTTC
>CAZLRE010000056.1:0-8894 GCA_964561885.1 uncultured Planctomycetales bacterium
CCAAAGCCGCCAAAGAAGCGGTCTTGATAACGCCTCACATTGATACTGTTCCTTTCGGCGCCGGTTGGAAGTTCAATCCCATCGGCGGCGAGATCAAGGGCGGACGCATTTATGGCCGCGGGGCAAGTGACGACAAAGGCAACTGCGCTGTCGGCATGGAGGTCCTGCGTTCTCTGGTGGAAGACGGCGTGCGTTTAAAGCGGGACATTATTTTTGCGGCAACCGTGGATGAAGAAACCGGAAGCCATCAGGGTATCCGGCCTTTATTAGAAAAGGGTGTTCTGCGACCGAAGGTGGCTTTGATCACCGATTCCGAAGAGTTTGACGCCATCGTTGCGCAAAAAGGGCTTTTTCATACGCGCGTGCAGATCTTCGGCAAAAAGGCGCATGGCGCGTACAATTGGCGCGGAATAAGCGCGATCGAAATTGCGGCGCGCGTCATTAACAATCTTAAGAAACACAAATTTAAATATAAAAAACATCCGCTTCTGGTTCCTCCGACGGTCAATATCGGAACGATCAAAGGCGGGGATAAAGTGAACATGGTCGCGGATTTCTGCGAATTTGCGGTCGATATCCGTTATCTGCCCAGTCAGACCATTCAACAGGTCATGGCAGATATGAAGAGCATCATTGAAAAAGAAACCAAGAATTACAAAATTACGATCGATGACCACCAGCTTCCGTACGCCATTGACCCGAAACATCCGTTCGTGAAGACCTATGTGGATACCGCGAAAAAGATGGGATTTACAGCAAAACTTCTAGGGAGCCAGGGGGCGACGGTCATCACGTTCTTTCAGGATTACGGCATTCCGGCGTTCTCAACAGGCTGGGGGGCGCACGGCGTTATCCACGCCAATGACGAGTACGCCGAGATCAAAACGCTTTATAACGGCGCCCGGGTTTTGGAACAATATCTTAAGGAATATGATGCAATCGCTTAGTTGTGTATTGATCTTTTTGTTTTGCCTATCAACGGCTTTTGCCGCGGAACCTGTTTTGCCTTTTAAAAAAGGCGAGGTGATCACGTTTGCCATCAAGAAACTCGGCGTTAAGGCGGGTGATGCCACATTGACCTTTGAAGGTCTCGTGGAAGTCAAAGGTCAGCCGGTGTATCTGATTGTTTTCAAGGCGGACGGTTTTAATTTTTATGATGAAGAGAAGATCTATGTTCATCCGGAAACGTTTGCTCCGGTCATGGTCTTGCGTGACCTGAATATTTTCGGCAGTAAAGAAAAGATATCTGAGGAGTATTTTCCGCAGGAAGGCAGGATCGTGATCACCAAGACCGCCGGCGAGAATACGACCACGGAAGAGATCAAAAAAGAAGGCCAGATCGATAATATTTACGGCGTCATCTACCGTTACCGCGCATTCGGGAAATTTACACCCAACGATAAGGTCGATCTGCGGTTGCCGACGCGCGATGTGACGCTGAAGATCGAGAAATCCCTGAAGATGAAAGCGGCCGGCAAACAGTATGATGCCTTTTATATGTCGAGCGTTCCGTCCAAATATCAAGTTTGGTTTGACGCAGGCGCGCAGAAGATCCCTTTGAAGATCACCGGCGCGGTCGGCATGGCCAATACAACGATGTTCCTGAAGAGTTACAAGCCCGGACAATAACTATGACACGACCAGATAAAAATGGACACTTTGGGGAATTCGGCGGGCGTTACGTCCCCGAAACTTTGATGTCCTTATTAACTGATCTTGAGAAGCAGTTTAGCCTTCTGCGTAAAGATCCGGCTTTTAAGAAAGAATTCGTGGGGTATCTTCACGAGTATGCCGGCCGTCCGACGCGGTTGTTTTATGCCGAACGTTTAAGCAAGCATCTTAAGACGCTCAAAGTGTATTTAAAACGTGAAGATCTTCTTCACACCGGCGCGCACAAAATCAACAATACGATCGGTCAGATCTTGATCGCCCGCCGTATGGGCAAAACGCGCGTCATTGCCGAGACAGGCGCGGGACAACATGGTGTTGCGACAGCGACCGTGTGCGCGTTGTTTGGTATCAAATGCGTGATCTATATGGGGGCCGAAGACGTCAAGCGTCAGGCCTTGAACGTTGTGCGCATGCGTTTACTGGGCGCTCAGGTCGTTTCGGTGGAAAGCGGTTCGAAAACTTTGAAGGATGCCATGAATGAGGCGATCCGCGACTGGGTCACCAATGTGCGCGATACGTTCTATATTATCGGTTCGGTGGCGGGCATGCATCCGTATCCGGTCATGGTGCGGGAATTTCAAATGATCATCGGTCAGGAGGCGCGCAAGCAATTCAAGGCCAAGGAAGGCAAACTTCCGGATTATTTGGTGGCCTGTGTCGGCGGCGGGTCGAATGCCATGGGACTTTTTCATGCGTTCTATAATGACAAGTCGGTCAAGATGATCGGAGTTGAGGCGGCTGGTTTGGGCGTCAATACTCATGAACATTCCGCAACATTGACTAAAGGAACGACCGGTGTTCTACACGGAAGTAAAAGCAATCTGCTGCAGGATAAGAACGGTCAGGTTCAGATCGCGCATTCGATCGCCGCAGGTTTGGATTATCCCGGGGTCGGTCCGGAACATTCCTATTATAAACAGACCGGCCGTGCTGAATATGTGGCTGTGACTGACAAGGAAGCGATCGAGGGATTAAAACTTTTGTCACGATTGGAAGGGATCATTCCCGCGCTTGAAACCTCGCACGCGATCGCGTATTTAGATAAACTCGCCAAGCGGATTAAATCGAGATCAAGTGTCATTGTGTGTCTCTCCGGGCGGGGGGATAAGGATATGGGAACAATAAGCCAGGTTATCTAAGGACACCGCAACAACCAGAGAATCGTATTGGGACACCTGGCGGATAAAAAATCGTATTGGTACACAAGGACACCAAACAGATTTAAAGCAATCAGATAATCCGGTGTCCGGGTGTCCCGATCCGCTACAAGTTTGCAAGGTGTCCTTCTCAGGTTTTTGTTGGCTAGGTGTACCCTAAATTTCTATGAATAGAATAGATCAAAAATTTAAATCATTACGTGAACGCAATCAAAAAGCCTTTATCGCCTACATCACTGCCGGCGATCCTGACCTTGCGGCAACAGAGAGACTTGTCTACGCTTTCGAGGAAGCCGGTGTTGACATCATTGAGCTCGGAGTTCCGTTCTCAGACCCTATGGCCGACGGTCCCACTATTCAGGCGGCATCCCAACGGGCTTTGAAGAATAATGTCAGTTTAAGCGATATCTTGCATCTTGTCTTTAGTATCCGCCGCAAATCGCAAATCCCTATCGCGCTTATGACCTATTACAACCCCGTCTTTCATATGGGCGATGACAGTTTTGTCGCGCTTTGCAAAAGTGCCGGGGTTGATGGTGTCATTATTCCTGATCTTCCTCCGGAAGAAGCAACGACTTTAAGAACACACGCGCTCAAGTCTGGACTGGTAACGGTGTTTTTTATGGCGCCGACCACAACCGATGAGCGCTTGAAGAAGATCGTCCAGGCGACCACAGGATTTCTCTATTATGTCTCGTTGACCGGAGTGACCGGCGCGCGCTCGAGCCTTTCACAAACGATCGCCTCTGATCTCAAACGCGCCAAGCGTTTAACGGATAAACCGGTCTGCGTCGGTTTCGGGATATCATCCGCTGACCATGTCCGCGAAGCAGGCAGGTTTGCCGACGGCGTCATTGTGGGTTCTGCCATCATTAAAGAGATCGAGAAAAAGATCGGCCAAAAGGACATGATTGATCTTGTTGCTCGATATGTTCGAAGTCTTGTTGTGGCGTTAAGAAAGGTTTAGTTGCGATGTATCAGAAGTCAGAATTGAAAAATGGAATAACAGTCGTTTCACAGCCGTTCAAAGACAGGGAAAGCGTTGCATTGGGGATTTGGGTCAATACCGGCGGGAGATATGAGGATGCCCGCATCAAGGGTGCAGCGCATTTTTTTGAGCACATGGCTTTTAAAGGCAGTCGCAAATATTCCTGTACTGAGATCAAGGAAAAGATCGAAGGCGTGGGGGGCGCGCTCAACGCCTTTACGGCCGAAGAACAGACCTGTTTTTTTGCCAAAGTCCCGCGCAAGCATTTTGCCCATACGTTCGACATTTTGGCCGACATCGTGTTCTTTCCGAATATCGACAAAAAAGACCTGGAAAAAGAGCGGACCGTCATCCTGGAAGAGATCAAGATGTACCATGATCTGCCGCAGTATCGTGTGGTGGAATTGTTAGACGGTCTTCTGTGGCCGGAGCATCCTCTGGGTCAAAATTTGGCGGGAACGCCGGACTCCGTGGGCAAGATGAGCGCTGAAGATCTGCGGTCATTTCACCGGAGACATTATGTGCCCAGCCGTGTTGTTGTTTCAGTCTGCGGCGCGGTTGATCACGGGCTTGTGACATCAACGGTTACCCGTAAGCTCAAGACTGTTGTGGGCCAGGGGGACGGTTCATTTGTTCCTGCCAGGGATGAGCAAAAGCAGCCCAAAGTCGCATTTTTGCGCAAAGACATCGAACAGATGCATGTGGCCTTGGGAGTTTTAGGATTGCATACCAATCATCCTGACCTTTATGTGCTTGGCCTTTTAAACATTATTTTAGGCGGAAACATGTCCAGCCGGCTGTTCAATGAGGTGCGTGAGAAAAGAGGCCTGGCGTATGCGATCTCAAGCGGGGCCAAATCGCTGGATGATACGGGTCTGGTTATGATCCGGGCCGGTGTGGATAATACCAAGATCGTCAGCGCCGTGCAGGTCATTCTCAAGGAGCTCTCCAAGATCGCCCAGGCCGGAGTTTCCCAGGATGAATTAAAGCGGGCCAAGGATTATTTTATGGGGCAGTTCCTTTTGGGGCTGGAAGACACGATGGACCACATGCTGTGGATCGGGGAAACAGTCATTTCCCGTGACCGAGTCCGGTCTCCGGAAGAAGTGGTGCGTGAGATCAAAAAGGTCAAATCGACGGATATTCAAAGGATCGCTCGCGCGCTGTTTGATCCGCGACGTTTGAACTTAAGCGTGGTCGGGCCTTTAACAGACAGTCAAGAACAGGAGCTTCGGCGTTTGATGAAGTGCGTATAAAGCGAAGTTTAGGGAGATTACCATTTGACAAAGATTTTTTTATCGGCTAGACTCAAATCCAACATTTGAGTTTTGTGTTAACAAACAAGGAGGAAGGTAATGGAGAAATTGTCATTTTACGATGTTAAGACCAAATCCAAGTTCGATTCTGATAGCTACACGGTCAAAGAAAAGGGCGGACGTTTCTTTGCGGTCACCAAATCCCCCAAAGGCACGCATGAATGCTGGAGAGTTTTGAGCGCTGATCAGGCCAAGAAGATCAAAGGCAAATAAGATTTTTTGACATTTGGATTCCCGCAGGCAAAGCCTTAAACGGTTTTTGCCGCGGGAATTTCCGGTTTAACCCGAATTTTTCCATAAAGAGCGGCGATTTTATTTGTAAGTTTTGTGCTGAGTTATGCAGTAAGAAATTCGGGTTTTACCTCAACAGTCGCGATTCAATCTCAAAGAGATTGAATCGGTTGACCCAGGCCTAGGGGCCTGGGCGGATTTTGTAGAACAAAATCCGGGGTTAATGTGGTTTTAGGGAGGAGTTGTCAGTATTCGTCGCAAGGTAGATACAGAGCTGCAGTTTGTCCGTTCGATCGTCGGTTTTGCCCAGGATAAGAAGGCTGAAGACATTAAAGTTCTCGATATGCGCAATGTCGCGAATTTCTGTGACTATTTTGTGATCTGCACAGGGAATTCGGACCGGCAGGTCAAGGCGATCGCGGACGGTATTGAGTTGGGTTTAAACGAAATAGGCGTCAAGATCCGCTATAAACACGGCTTAAGAGGCTCTGTCCAGCGGAATGCCGATGATGAGCAGGCGGGCGCTTGGGCCCTTTTGGATATGGGCGATGTCGTGGTCCATGTCTTTGAACCTAACGCGCGTGAATTTTATAGTCTCGAATACCTGTGGCGCGACGCTCCCGAAGTCCCCCTGAGTGTCAAGAGATCCCGTCGTAAAACAAGTTGAATTTCCTCCTCTGTTTAATTGAGTTCCCTGTCGTATTGCATCTATGATCCAGGACATCCGTTCTCATATCGCGCAGTTGCTTCAAGGAGCAGTTTCCGACCTGAATGTTCCCGGAGATTTGCCTGCCATTATCATTGATGTCCCGTCCGAGAAAATGCATGGTGAATTCACCTGCAATATCGCCATGCAGTTAAGTCGCCTCTTGCGCAAGGCCCCGCTGGAAATTGCCGAACGTATCGTTGTTGATGCGCAAGCAAGACTTGAAGGACATCCGCTGTCCACGCGCATCAAGAAGATCGAGGTCAAGAAGCCGGGCTTTATCAATTTTTATCTGTCGAATGAGGCGTTTTATGATGTTCTGTCGCAGATCTTCCGGGAAAACCGCAGTTACGGACATTCCCAGTACGGTTCGGGCAAGAAAACCTTGGTTGAATTTGTCAGCGCCAATCCGACCGGTCCGCTGACCGTTGCGCACGGCCGTCAGGCCGCGGTCGGCGATTCTTTGGTCAATATCCTCAATGCCGCCGGATTCAAGGCCCTGCGGGAGTACTACATCAATGATGAAGGCAACCAGATCAATATCCTGGGGCGTTCTATCAAAGCACGCGCCCAACAGATCTTAGGCGAGGCTGTTGAGTTTCCTGAGGATGGCTATCAGGGCGAATATATTAAAGAGATGGCCCGGGGATTCTTAGATGCCAACGGTATTAAAAATTTGGAACAGTTCAATAAACTGGATGATGCCAAGTTCCGTCATTACGGGGTTGAGTATTTGATGGATATGATCCAAAAGGACCTGCGTGATTTCGGCGTGGATTTCGATCTCTGGACGAGCCAGGCCAAGGTCGCCTCTAATGATGAGATCGAGAAAGTTTTGAAATTCCTGACCGGTAAAGGTCATCTTTATGAACATGAAGGCGCGTTATGGTTCAAGTCGACAGCTTTCGGTGATGACAAGGACCGCGTGGTCAGAAAAAGTGACGGAGCATACACCTATTTAACTCCGGATATTGTGTATCACAAAAATAAATTTGAACGCGGTTTTGACTGGGTCATCGACTTTTTAGGTCCGGACCATCATGGCTATATTCCGCGCATCAAGGCCGCGGCCTGCGCGTTGGGCAGGGACCCGAATGATATCCATGTTGAGATCATCCAGCTGGCCACCATTTACCGTGACGGCAAACCTGTGTCTATGTCGACACGGCGCGGAGAATTCATCACGTTAAGGGAAGTGATCGATGAGGTCGGCCGCGACGCCGGACGTTTTTTCTTTTTGATGCGACAGACCAGCGCTCATCTGGATTTCGATCTTGAACTGGCCAAGAAGGCCGCGCCCGAGAATCCGGTTTATTACATTCAATATGCCCATGCGCGCATTTGCAGCATCATCCGCAAGGCCAATGAAGAAAATCAGCTTAAACCGCTCCACGAAGGCTGGAGGCTTTTAGGTCAGGATGAAGAGTTGGAACTCATCCGTAAATTAAGCCATTTTGGCGATGTCATCATCACCTGCGCCCGACAGACCGATCCGTTTAGCATGGTCAGATACCTGCAGGAATTGGCAGCGACATTTCACAAGTTTTACGACCGTCACCGGGTGATTGATGAAGATCAGTCGCTTACCGAGGAGCGACTCGCGCTCATTGATGCCACCCGCATTGTGGTTGCCAACGGGCTTTCTTTATTGGGTATCACAGCACCCGAGAAAATGTAACGAAGGTGGTCAGTGCTCTGTGCCCAGTGGCCAGAACAGTGATCATACAACTGATCAAAGGCCACTGAACACTGATCCCTTATTATGAACAAACGTTGGCTCATCAAAACTCCCAATCCCAAAATACAAAAACAGCTCAGCGACGCCTTAGGCGTTCATCCCATCATTGCCCAGCTTCTCATTAACCGCGACATCACCGACATCAACGAGGCCCGGAATTTTCTTGCGGCCGACCAGACAGGTCTTCACGATCCCTTTCTCCTTAAAGATATGGATAAAGCTGTCGCGCGCATTAAACAGGCGCAGGCTAATGGGGAGAGTGTCCTTATTTTCGGTGATTATGACGTCGACGGTGTGACCTCAAGCGCACTGTTGCGCCGGATCTTAAAACGCATCGGAATTAAGGCTGTCAATTATATTCCGCACCGCATGGATGAAGGTTACGGTCTAAATCATGCCATCGCCGAGTTTGCCAGAGAACAGGGCATTCATCTGCTTATCACGGTCGATTGCGGCATCAATGCCTTCAGTGAAGTGGATGCCATCAATGCCGAGGGGATCGATGTGATCATTCTTGATCATCACGAACCCGAGGGAGATCGTATACCAAAAGCTGTTGCAGTGATCGACCCCAAGCGTCCGGACTGTCCGTATCCGTTTAAAAGTTTGGCAGCGGTCGGGCTTGTGGCCAAGCTCGCTCACGCGCTTCTGGGAGAGGTCCCTGAAAGTGAACTTGATCTGGTCGCGATCGGCACGGTGGCCGACGTTGTTCCCATGCGCGGCGAGAACCGCATTTTTGTGAAGAAGGGTTTGCCTGTGATCGAACGCACAGGCAAGTGCGGTCTGATGGCGCTGTTGGATGTCGCCAAAATACGGGGCAAGCGCATTAAACCTTTTTATATCGGATTTATCTTGGGGCCCAGACTTAATGCCGCGGGCCGTATGGATTCGGCCACGATCGCATTGGACCTGCTTTTGTCGGAAAAATATGAAGATGCCCTGGCCCTGGCGCAGAATCTTGAGTTCCATAATGTGTCCCGTCAAAAGATGCAGGGCGAGGTCGTTTCGGAGGCCTTTGAAATGATCGAGGCAGGCACATCCAAGGACGATCAGATCATCGAGGTGCACAAAGAAGGATGGCACAAAG
>CAZLRE010000057.1:0-8128 GCA_964561885.1 uncultured Planctomycetales bacterium
GCCGGTGCCGGCCTCGCGAATCCGCCGACGCAAGCGGCTCCACCGGCCGCGCGTCCCAAACCGGGGCATTGTTCTCATCCCTGTCCCCGAACAACAGCTCATACTGTTTCTCGGGATTATCCTCATCCGCAATGTTCAACTTGACATACTGGACCTTGAGGAGCCCCCGGAAGTCCGCCTTGCCGAAGATGATACCCGCGGTTACGTCTTCTTCCGCGGGAGGCATGGTCTCTGCGGGCTCAATGGTCTGTTTAACCGAAAGCAGGGCTTCTTGAACTTTATCAGGTTTTGAAGGAGCCTTCCCGGTCGCACAACCAACGCAAAAAAACAATGCGAACAGACAAATACACCGGCCGAAGGGCATCATCAGATGGACGGGAAAACCAATGCGTCCTTTGTCGACGAAGACCGAAGGCAAATCGATACCGATATGAAGAAAAAGTCTCTGCCCCATGATAAACACAAAGCTGGTTGGTAGAAAATTATTTTAAGTCTAACAGAAATATGAATTCCTGCGAATGGATTTTTGCGGAGGGCTGGCAGGAAAAACAAATAAAAAAAGCGCGAAGGACCCTTGCCCTTCGCGCCAAGTCAGTAACTATACTTTTGTTTCTAGGCCATCGTCACCGACTTTTTGGGGGAGAAAACCTTGGTCTTCCATCTCAAGTGGATCCGCAACGCATGGCAATATTCAACCTTGAATAAGCGTCTGTGATGGTTGACGTAAATGAAACCTTTCATGCGAAAGGAAAATTTTTCATCGCGTGTTTTGGTGTTAAAGGATTTCTGGATACGGATAACAGGTTCGCCAGGTGTTTGCGTCTCTCCGACAACCGGCGTAAGCAGGTAAACAAATGTTTTTTTGACCTTGGTGACGCAGTCTTTATCTTCCGTATTCTCGATGATCTTGGTCATCTTGATACGGTTGTTAAAAGCGACCCTGGACTTATGCAGAATGTTTTTCATCCCCCACACCCTTCCTTAACCCATTGGCAAATTTAGCTTTGCGAAACTTACGAACTCATGTTTATTGTGAAATCTAGTCGAAGTATATCATGGGGGAGGGTCAATACAAGCCGGCAGGAACCTATCTGAGGAAGCGCTTTCTCATTGTAAATAAATGAGTTATGACAAAAATGTGACAAAAAGATTATTTGCGATTATGCCAAGGAAGTCTGACTTTTGACTCCTTGCGCTGGAGAAGGCGGGTAATGTTGGGGCGATGGCGAAGGACCACAAAAACACACAAAATTACGCTTAACATAACAACGGCAAAAGGTTGCGGAAAAATCAAAGCTAATATAGGAAGGGCTACCGCCGCTACGATGGATGCCAGGGATACATATCCGCTGACCAGAAATGTCACGATCCAGGAAAGCAATGTATAAAGCACCACCGGCCGGATCGAGGCAATGGCGATCGTCAGACCGATCAAAACTCCAAGGCTGGTCGCAATGCCTTTGCCCCCTTTAAAATTAAGGAAAACGGTCCAATTGTGCCCGCAGACCACAACGATCCCTAAAAGCACACGCATCAGCGGATCGGTCAATCCGAAAATATCAGCCACTAAAGATGTGACCACTGCCCCTTTTAAAATATCGATCAAAAGAACGATCGAACCAGGCCCCTTGCCCAAGATCCGAAATGCGTTGGTGGCGCCCACGTTGCCTGAGCCGTGCTGACGGATATCGATCTTCTTGATCAAACGCCCGAAGATATAGGCTGTCGGAATGGATCCGATCAGATAACTGGCGAGAATTGCGCATATTATCTTAAGAGCCGGAATCATTAAGAATTTTTATCCCTTCCCTGATATAGATCAAACCTGAGATCACGGTCAGCACGATCGCGACCGGCCATAAGAACCGTGAGACGTCCCACTGCAGCAACATTCCCACCACACACAGCGTCTGGAAAAATGCCGTGGCCTTGCCCCACGTATTGGCCTCGATCGAAAGCTTGCCGGTCATGGCCTGGATGATGAGCGATCCCAGCAAAAGAATGACGTCCCTGCTGATCAATGTGACAACAAGCCAGACCGGAAAACGGAACACAGGCAGATCACGGCCGATAATATATAAACAAAGGAATGCGCTGATCAAAAGCAGTTTATCCGCCAACGGATCCAGGATCGCCCCCGCTCTGGTCTTCTGATAATAACGACGAGCGATGTAACCGTCGATCACATCCGAAATGACAGCCACCAGAAAGAACGCGAGCGCAAGATACCTCTGATCATCCCGGCCCGGTGAATAATTCAATACGGTCGCGATAAAAAGCGGAACAACAACGATACGTCCGACTGTGATCTTGTTGGCAAGGGTGAGTCCCATTAATCTGCCAGTTCTTCCAGTTTAACCTTATGGACAGGACATGTTTCGACGCTGGGATTATAACGCTTGCCGTCCACGGGACAATATTTGATAACGATTTTCTTAAGGTCCATTGCATCCGCGATCACATTCAGCGCGGATTGGGTGTCTTTGTCTGACTGGATATCTTTGGTGAGTTTGCGTTTCTGCTCTTCGGTCAATTCCTGGCCGGTAATGGCATCCGCCACCTGACCGACCGCCTGGGCCATTTCTTTTTTTGACCCCAAGACAGGCGGGGAATTTCCAGCCGGCACGGTTTGGCAACCGGCTGCGCATAAAACTAAAAGCAGTGTTGCGAAATAAATATTTCTCGTCATTAGTTAAGGACCCGCACGCGTGAGACCGGCCAGAAGATGAACTCGGCTCGGCCGATCACGTAATCTTCAGGAACAAATCCCCAGTAACGGCTGTCATGACTGGATTGGCTATTATCACCCAGAGTAAAGTAATGTCCCAACGGAACGACGATCTTCAGATCTTTCTCGCCGAACTCGCCGCCGTTGTAATAGTAGCGGTTGCGGATGCGCGGCTCATCAACAACTTTGCCGTTGACCAAGATCTTTCCTTCTTTGATCTCGACCGTTTCTCCGCCGAAAGCGATAAGACGTTTGATGAAATCCCTTTTCTGGTCCTCGGGATAAACGAAAACGATAATGTCCCCGCGCTGCGGTTTTGTCAGACCCGGAAGACGCGACTTGGCCAGCCAATCGGGAATTTGAACTTTGTCCCGGTAACGGACAGCTAAGATCTCTGGAAGAAGTTTCGGTCCGTAACGCAATTTATTGACGAATAACCGGTCGCCTTCGATCAATGTCATGCGCATGGACCCGCTGGGGATCTTAAATGGTTGCACAAAATAGGTGCGGATAAACGCGGCCAGAATGAGCGCGATGATAATCGATTCGACCCATTCCCTGATCTCGGATTTTACGCGTTGACTGGGCATGCATTCCTCATATCTTTAAAGCCGCCAGAAACGCCTCTTGGGGCACTTCAACGCGGCCGATCTGCTTAAGCTTCTTTTTGCCTTCTTTTTGTTTTTCCCAAAGTTTGCGTTTGCGGGTGATGTCGCCGCCGTAACATTTGGCTGTCACGTTCTTTCCGGCCGCCTTGATGCGGGCGCTCGAGATAATGCGCCCGTCGGACGCCGCCTGGACCTTCACTTCAAACAGCTGCTGCGGGATCAGGTCTTTAAGTTTGGTCACGAGCGCCAGGCCTTTTTCATAAGCCCTCTCCTTATGAACAAGGCACGAGAACGCATCGCACACCTCATCATTGATCAGGATATCCAGCTTGGCGATCTGGGCCGGAACATAACCTTTAAATTCGTAATCGATCGAACCATACCCGCGCGTGGCGGACTTGATCATGTCGTTGAAATCAACGATAACCTCGGAAAGCGGAATGTCATAGACGATCTTCATGCGGTCGGAGACGTATTCACTTTTGACAAAGATGCCACGCTTGCGTTTGGCAAGTTCCATAACGCCATCCATATGGGCGACCGGCGTAAAAACAGACACCGTCAGGTAAGGCTCCTCTATCCTGATCATCTCGCTCGAATTCGGAAGTTCCGACGGATTCTCAAGATCGTAGGACTCGCCTTCTTTCTTTGTGACGCGATATCCGACGTTGGGTGTCGTCAGGATCAAATTCAGATCATACTCACGTTCAAGACGTTCCTGTACGATCTCCATATGCAAGAGCCCAAGGAAACCGCAGCGAAATCCGTGTCCGAACGATTGCGACGTTTCATGTTCATAGACAAAGCTGGGGTCGCTCAAACGCAGTTTATCGATCGCTTCGCGCAGGTTCATGTAATCTTTGGAATTGACCGGATAAACCCCGCAGAACACCAGTGGCTTTAACTGGCGATAGCCTTCGAGGGCTTTTTCCGTCGGACGGCTGACTTCGGTGATCGTATCGCCCACGCGCGCTTCCTTGGGGTCATGAAGATTGCACGTGATATATCCGACCTCGCCAGGCCCAAGCTCCTTGACCTGAACGGCACCGGGCGAGAAAACACCGACCTCTTCAACCGAGAAATCATTGCCGACATTCATCATACGGATCTTGGTGCCGGGCTTCATGATACCGTCCAAAACACGGATGTAAATAATGATCCCTTTATAAATATCGTACTTCATGTCAAAGATAAAAGCTTTGAGCGGCGCTTTGTCATCGCCTTCCGGGGCCGGGATGTAGTCGACGATCTTCTCGAAAAGCTGATCAATATTGATGCCCTCCTTAGCTGAGACCATCACCATATTCTCTTCTCTGAACTTAAAAACATCCGTCAGCTGATGCTTGACCAGATCAAGATCAATGTTGGCAATATCGATCTTATTGATGACCGGAAGGATCTCTAAATTGTTTTCGATGGCCAGATAATGGTTGGCAATGGTCTGGGATTCAACCCCCTGGGAGGCGTCAACCAATAAAAGCGCGCCTTCGCACGCGCGCAGGGATTTTTCAACCTCGTAGGAGAAATCCACGTGTCCCGGCGTGTCGATGAGATTAAAGATATAGGATTTGCCGTCCTTGGCCTTGTAATCCAGACGGACAGCGGACGCCTTGATCGTAATGCCGCGCTCACGCTCAAGGTCCATATCATCAAGCATCTGGTTACGGAACTTGCGCTCATCAATGGCACCGGCAAAAAGCATGAGCCTGTCGGCCAGGGTCGATTTGCCGTGGTCAATATGGGCAATGATGGAGAAATTGCGGATGTGGGATCTTTCCATGGCGAGGACTAACGTTTGATGTGTTCCAATATTTTTTGCGCGCTTTGTTCGACATTCAGACCTGTCGAATCGATCACGATCATGTCGTTCGTCTTCTTTAACGGGCCGACGGCGCGGCTGAGATCTTTCTGATCGCGTTCTTTCATGTCGCGTTTGAGCGCTTCTTCATCGAAAACCTTACCCTGCGCTTTTAGTTCCCGGATACGGCGCTGGCAGCGTTCTTCGATGTCGGCATCCAGATAAAACTTGTACGAGGCATCAGGGAAAACGACCGTTCCCAGATCGCGGCCTTCACCGACGAGAGGTCTGGCCTTTCCGAAAGCCTTTTGCCATTCGACTAAAATGGCCCGAACTTTGGGCGCGCGTGCGGCATAAAATGTATTGTTGGTGACTTCCAGAGACCGGATGGCTTCGCTGACGTCCTGACCGTCGAGCGTAACCTTCAGGCCGCCGTGACCGTCCTCAATAAAATCGATCTTTGTCTTAAGGGCGATGGCTTCAAGCTCATCTTCGTTCTCCAGATTTGCCTTGAGGCGCAGCGCCTTGAGGGTGAGCGCACGGTACATCGCCCCCGTATCCAGATAGGAAATGTTCAAAAGCTTCGCCAACTGTTTGGCGACCGTGCTTTTGCCGGCCCCGGCGGGGCCGTCCAATGTAATGATCAAATGTTTAGGCATGTCCGTTCTTCTCGATGCGTTCACGGGCAGCCTTGGCCTGATTGAACGTTTCCAATAAATTCTGCTGATCACCGTCAACGATCGCTTTGCGCAAGGCGCCGAGGACTTTGGTGTACTCATCTAAGGCCTTTAATATGTTCTTGGTATTGGAAACGCAAATGTCGTTCCACATCTTGGGATCAGAGCCGGCTATGCGCGTCATGTCACGCAGGCTTTGGGTGGCATGGGACAGGTATTGATCCGGAATGGCTTTCGTGAGTGCAAAGGCCATCACATGCGGCAGATGGCTGATGTAAGCCAAGGTCTCATCATGTTCCGATGGGGACATAAAACGGACATTGGCCCCCAGCTGTGACCAGAAATGCTTGACCTTCTCTTTGGCCAGGCGGTTGGTCTTATCCGTCGGGGTCATAATGCAGGTCGTATTGTTAAATAGTTCGGCGCTTCCGTATTGCGGTCCGCTTTTCTCAGAACCGGCCAACGGATGCGATCCCACAAATAAAAATGACGGATGTAAATTCTTCTGGGCCTGATCGACAATAAGCCCTTTGGAACTTCCGACATCGGTCACGATCGAGCCCCGTCGGGCATGCGCGTTTAAGATCGGAAAGGCTTCGATGATGGCGTTGACTGGCGTCGCCAAAATGATCAGATCCGCATCTTTAACACCTTCTTTAATGTCTTTTGTTCCTGTATGAATAGCACCCTGCTTGACCGCGGTATCAATGGTCGTGTCCTTGCGGGCCACACCCACGATCTCGCGGGCCAGCGATCTTTTTTTGATGGCCATGCCGATGGAGGCGCCGATAAGGCCGACGCCGACGATGGTGACTTTTCTGAAAAGTTCTTTACGAAACACGTGCGTGTCCTCTCAGTTGAAATGGTTGTGCGTTACTCTTTACAATTCTTTGCCGACCGCTTGAGCGACAACTTTGAGCTCTTTCATCAAAGCGTCGAACTTCTTAGGCAATAAGGATTGCGCGCCGTCGGACAAGGCCTCTTCCGGATTCTCGTGGACCTCGATCATAAGACCATTGGCCCCTGCCGCGACCGCGGCCTTGGCCCCGCTTGGAACCAGGTTCCAGACACCTGTGCCGTGGCTGGGATCAACAATGATGGGCAAATGTGACAGCTGCTGCACCATGGGAACAGCGTTGATGTCCAGCGTATTTCTATACGCGGTTTCATAAGTGCGGATACCTCGCTCGCAGAAGATCACATTGAAATTGCCGCTGGCCAGGATGTACTCAGCGGACATGAGCCATTCTTTAATATTCGCGCTGATGCCGCGTTTGAGCATAACAGGTTTTCGTGTCGCGCCGATCTCTTTTAACAAAGAAAAATTCTGCATATTTCGGGCGCCCAGCTGGAAAATATCAACATACTTGGCCACCAGCTCAACCTGTCGCGTGTCCATGACCTCGGTGATGGTGGCGATGCGCAACTCTCCGGCGACATCGCGCATGATCTTTAATCCTTCCTCGCCCATACCCTGAAAATCATACGGGGACGTGCGCGGTTTAAATGCCCCACCGCGCAGGATATTGGCTCCTGAAGCCTTTACTTTCTTGGCAACGGAACGAAATTTTTCCAATCCTTCTACCGAACAAGGGCCGGCCATAACGACGAGTTTATTCCCGCCGATGGTCACGTCATCATTGATCTTGATGACCGTATTTTCCTTTTTAAATTCTCTTGAAACGAGTTTATACGGCGCCAAAACCGGCATGACCTGCTCGACACCCGGAAAGACTTCCAACGGGGTCACGCGCAGGACATCTTCAGGTCCGATAAACCCGATGACCGTGCGTTCAACACCGCGGGAAATATGGGCCTTTAATCCCAACGCCTCGGCCTTATCAACAATATGCTTGATCTGTTCTTCACTGGCATCTTTTTTAAGAATGACGATCATACCGACTCCTTATTCGATCTTCAGCGTAGCGTAAACGATTACGATTCACGCAACACTTGTGTTAGCGCCCTAATTAACAGAAGGTTCTCTCGGTGAGAACCAATCGTGATACGGATATAGTTTTTCAAACCCCATACGGCCATGTCGCGGACTATGATGCCTTTTTTAAGCAATGACCGGGCCACCGCAGAGCTGTCGGTCTTGACCTTGAGTAAAATAAAATTCGTGTGACTTTCTTCATAATGGACCCCCAACGAACGAAACCGGGCATATAAGAACGCGCGTTCCCCTTCAACAAGCCTGGCGATGTCCTTGTAATACTTCTGGTCCTTGAGACAGGCGATCGCGGCCGCCTGGGCCACAGAATTCACATTAAAAGGCTCGCGCAGACGATTTAGAACATCAATAACAGCCGGGTCT
>CAZLRE010000057.1:8138-8891 GCA_964561885.1 uncultured Planctomycetales bacterium
GTCTCCGACGCCATAACCAACGCGCAGACCGGCAAGACCGTACATCTTGGAGAACGTGCGGGTCACCACAACATTGTTATGACCCTTGAGAAAATCCATGCCGTTGGGATAGTCCTTGGCATGCACATATTCGAAATAGGCTTCGTCGATAAAAACCAAAATATCGCGGCGGATGTCATTTAAGAACTGCTTGAGTTCATTCTTGGGAATATAGGTGCCTGCAGGATTGTCCGGATTGCCGATGAAAATGATCTTCGTTTTCGACGAGACCGCGCGCTTCATCTCTTGAAGATCATAACGGAAATCTTTAAGCGGAACCTCGCGGACTACAGCGCCCTCGATCAACGATGCGATCTCATAGATCAAAAACGACGGTTTGGCGATGATGACCTCATCGCCCTCCTTCACAAAGGCGCGCACGGCAAGCACGATCACTTCGTCGGAACCGTTTCCGAAAATGATCTGACTTTGCGCAACTTTAATTCGCTTGGCAATTTCCTGACGCAGATAGAAACTCGCGCCGTCGGGATAACGGTTAACGCCGCGGATCGCCGAGGACATGGCGCGCATAACGCGAGGCGAAGGCCCGTAAGGGTTCTCATTGGAGGCAAGCTTGATAACGCTTTTTAACCCCAACTCCCTTTTGACTTCTTCGATCGGTTTGCCCGGAATATACGGCTTGACCTTTAAAATGTTTGGCTTTGGTATAATCGTCATTCTAAAACAGGATAAGATCCTAGAATCTTCAGGTAT
>CAZLRE010000058.1:0-7897 GCA_964561885.1 uncultured Planctomycetales bacterium
GTCGTCAGAGTGATGGTATTTTCAGAAACCGCTTTAACGATGCCTTCGATGAGTTTTGAATCTTCATAAAGCGCAGCACGGGTGATCAAAGGGATCAAGACCAGCGCCGCTGTGAGTACGACCGTTTCCAAAAAAGTTGGTTTGTTCATAGGATTCTCCTTGTCGATGAGTTGATACTGTTGATTCCGAACCTTGATCGAATGGGTAGATATTACCAAAGCAAAGATGAGACCAAGATGAAATCAATATTAAAGTTTTTTAATGGGGAAACTTCTATGGCGGGATGAAATGACGGGCGTTACCGTCGGAGATAAAAATTATTCTGGTTTCTTTAAGAGCGTTTGGACTTTTTCCAACAGCTTAAAAACATCGAATGGTTTGCCCATATAGAGATTGGCGGCCTCAAATGTCGCTGGTTCGGAATCCTCCAGCAGACCGCTTAAAACAATGATCGGGGTCTTAGCGAGTTTCTTGTCATCACGGATCTTTTGCGTGAAATGCCACCCGCTCATTTTCGGCATGGTCAGATCAGCGATGATCAGATCCGGCGTGCTGCCCCTGATCAGATCTAAGGCAGATTCTCCATCAGGCGCCGACAGAACATTGTAACCGTGCTTTTTAAGAAATTCGGTGATGATATAGACCATGTCCTGGTCATCATCCACCACTAAGATCGTTTGAGCCAAACTTTTACCCTCACGAAAATATCTTGATCCAAAAGTGATTTATTCTACTTGGGAAGGCGGACAAAGGCAAGACCGTCTTTGACCATAACTTAGCGACGGCGCAGCGGGTTTTAATCTTCAACAAGGGATGTCTTCTCCCGACTCTCCCTGGAAGAATCTTTGACGATCCTGTCGAACTGTTCAAGAAGATCGGTAACGTCTGACTTGACTTCAATAACTTCCGCGACTTTGGCGATCTCATCAAGGGTGGTCTGGCCTGCCATGACCTTGGCAACGCCGGATTCGATAAGAGTTCTCATCCCGTTATTCATGGCCTGTTTAAGGATGATCGACTCCGAGGCCCTGTTAAAGACCAGGTCCTTGATCTTATCATCGATCTTCATGATCTCGAAGATCGAGGTCCGGCCGTAGAAACCCGAACCGTTGCAATCATCACACCCGCGGCCGCGGAAGAACTTGCGGGTTTGGGAATCGCGCAGATATCCATGGAATTTCCTCAACAATTCAGCATCCGGCGTATATTCTTCCTTGCAGCATGGGCAGATCGTGCGCACCAGCCTCTGGGCGACAAGTAAACTCACCGACGAGGCGATGAGATAGGATTCAAGACCGATATTCAATAACCGCGTGACCGCGGATACCGCGCTGTTCGTGTGAAGCGTTGAGAACACCAAATGCCCTGTCAACGACGCGCGAAAAGCGATCTCCGCGGTCTCTTTATCCCGGATCTCACCGACTAAAATAACATCAGGGTCCTGGCGCAGGATACTGCGCAACCCGCTCGTAAACGTAACGTCCTTGAACCTGCTTAATTGAAGCTGGTTAATGCCGTCGATCAGATATTCGATCGGGTCTTCGATCGTGACAATATTCTTGGTCTCGCATTTGATGTGCTGTAATGCCGCATAGAGCGTTGTTGTCTTGCCGGAACCCGTCGGACCGGTCACCAGAACGACACCCTGGTTACGGCCGATCGCGGCCTTGAAGATCTCCAGCTCATCCTCCGAGAAACCGATCTTGTTGATATCAAACTGCGTGCTGCGGTTATCCAAGATACGCAGCACGATCTTTTCACCGTGAAAAATCGGAATGACTGAAATACGCAGGTCGATCTTCTCGCCTTTGATGGCAACCTTGATGCGCCCTTCCTGGACCTTGCGCTGTTCCGCGATGTCGAGCTTGGAGAGGACCTTGATACGCGCGACTAAACGTGGATGAAGCTGTTTGGGGATCTTAATGATCGTTCTTAGATATCCGTCGACGCGGTATCGGATCTCCACGGTCCGGTCGCGCGGTTCGATGTGGATGTCGCTGGCGCGCGCCTCCACAGCATCGCTTAACAAACGGTTAACAAGCTTGATGAACGATGAATTATCCGCGGCCTGGGACAAAGCTTCATCTGCGATCTCCTCGCTGGTCATGCGTTCATCGCTGATCAATTCCACGGGGGCGTCATCCATCGTGTCCTTGAGGATCTCATGCACAGAATCCGGAGCGAAATAATATTTCTGGATGGCCTGCGACAGTTGGGAATGCGCGACTACAACCGGCTGAACGCTCATGGAGGTCATAAAGGCGATCTCATCCCGGGCGAGTATGTCCGACGGGTCGCTCATGGCAACCAAAAGAGCGCTCCCCTGTTTCTCGAGCGGAAGGACACCGTAACGCAGGGCGTCTTCCCCGCGGATCGTTTGCAGAGTTTTAATGTCGATCTTCTTCTTTGTCAGATCGACCGTTTCCGCCCGGCAAAGACCTTGAGCCGCGGCCAAGAGGTCTTCTTCACTCAGCTGACCTGATGCGATCACAATATCTTGAACGGATTTCCCGGAAATCTTTCGCTGTTCGCGCGCCTCAGCAATAACATCGGCGTTAAGGATATTACGTTTGATCAATTCAGCAAAAACAAGCGACATACAAACCTTTCATAGAAAATGTGAACGTGACGCCTATCGTGGGGGATGTAACAGACTGGTGACAGACTGCAAATAAAGGATAGGATGACACTGCTCAAATCCTCAGGACATGTGAGAGGAACTTCAATAATCTGGCAGTATTATACAAAAAATACATGAACTGCGGATGAATTAATCATTAAAAAAAGTTAATCTTCGCACAATCAAAATTAGCCGGCAAAAGCCAAAACCCGGCCGAATCCTCTATCGAAGCAATCCTTGGGCAACCTGAAGAAGCTCGCGCGGGTCTTCATATTCCAGAAACGTCCAGATGCCCTTCTTCTGGCTGATGCGCTCGAGCACTTTCTGGTCACGCTCCCTGCCGCGGAAGGTATAAAGAATAAATTTAACATCCATGGTCTTGGCCATCTGACTTAAACGCAGGATCACAATGTCGCCCGCGATATCCGCCAGCCCCAGATGGACCAATGCCACATCCGGAACATCTTTGACCATACGCTCGATGGCCGCGGCACCGCTTCTGGCGGGAATGACCGCGTAATCCGCATCCAGGAACATTCCGCTGACCTGTGAAAAGAATTTCTTATCATCATCAACGATGCAAACCCGGGGCATGCTTTGGGCGGGATCTACGGTTTTTTGCGCGGTCGCCTGACTTTTTCTCTTGATGATCGTCTCAGCTTCTCTGATCAACTGATCGATCTCAAAGGGCTTGATCATAAATCCGTCGATATCCAGGTCTTTGAACATGTTCTGCACATTCGCGCGTGCGGTCAAGACCAACACCGGATACAGCGGCCGGCCGTTGGTGCCGCAGATCTTGCTGTAAAACTCGATGCCTCCCATGCGCGGCATGTTCATGTCCAGAATGATCAAGTCCGGTTTAAAATCATGGACCTTGGCTAAACCTTCCACACCGTCGGCCGCAGTCTGCACATCAAACCCTTTGGCCTGGAACTGAAAACAGATCATCTGCGTCAGGTCAGGCTCATCATCAATGACCAAAATTTTTCTGTTGGGGTTCATTTAAACTCTCCTCCTCTCCGTTATTGGGAGACTGAAATAAAAGCAGCTGCCTTGGCCAGGCGTCGATTCAACGCCGACCTTTCCTCCATGCTGGCGGACGATCTCCTTGCAAATGGCAAGCCCCAGACCCGTGCCGCTGTACTTGCGGTGCGATTCACCGAGCTGCTGGAACTTTTCGAAAAGCTTGGGGATATCTTCCGCTTTAATTCCGCAACCGGTGTCTTGAACCCTCACCTGGACATGATTGGAATCAACGTGAACTTGGGTCGTGACCGTGATCCCGCCGGTTTCTGTGAATTTGATCGCATTCGATATGAAATTATTCAGAACTTGGATGATCTTGTCCGAATCAAAACAAAGGACAGGCATTTGATTGTCCAACATCGCGCTTAAGGTCAGCCCTTTGGTCCTCGCTACAGATTCCTGATTGTCGATGACCGATTGAATGGTCTTATTAAGGTCTCCGGTCTGGGGATTAAGCGAAACTTTTCCAGACTCGAGGTGCGCCAGATCGAGGATATCGTTGATCAGCCGATTCAAACGGTCCACATTATCTTTGGCCCGTCCCAGAAAATTCTTTTGTTCCGGCGTGGGCTCGCCGGCCGTGCCGCTGACCACGATGTCGATCGCGGCTTTAATGGATGCCAATGGTGTTCTTAACTCGTGCGAAAGCGTTGAGCTGAATTCTTTCTGGATATCATAAAGGACTTTTAATTTGCAGTTGGCAAGATTGAGTTCCTCGTTCTTGATCTTCAACGATTCAAAAAGACGTCTGTTCTCCATCATAAGATCATGATGGTACATGGCGCTCACGACGGTCGCCTTTAATTCATCCGGATGCCAGGGCTTGTTGATAAAGCGGAAAACCTCGCTGACGTTGATGGCCTGTTCCGCCGCGGTTAGATCCGCGTAAGCCGTAAAAAGGATACGGACGATCTGCGGATACTGCACTCTCACCCGGCGCAAAAACTCAACGCCGGGGATGTCCGGCATGCGCTGGTCGCTTAGGACGACCTTGATCTTCTCCCGCGCGATGATGGACATGGCTTCCGCATAATTGGCCGCGACAGCCACTCCGTAAGGCTCGTTAATGAAGATGCGTTTGACCGCATTGAGGACTTTTTCTTCGTCATCCAGGAAAAGGACATTGATATCTTTCATAATCTCTCCTTACAACTGCGATGAATCAACCACATATGAGGCAACCGGAAGCTTGACCGTAAAGGTCGTTCCTTTTCCGATCTGTGTCGTGAACGTTATGCTCCCGCCGTGTTTCTTGATGATGTCGTAACTGACGCTCAACCCCAGGCCGATCCCCTGCCCGACAGGCTTGGTGGTGAAAAAAGGATCAAAGATCCGGGTCATATTCTCCGGCGGAATACCACAGCCGGTATCGCAAAAATCGATCATCACATTGTCATCCTGCGTATATGTCCTGATCGTGATCTGGCCCTTGCCCTTGATCGCCTGGGCCGCGTTGATCAGCAGGCTGACAAACACCTGCCCGATCTTCTGCGGATCGCAGCTGATAAAAGGAACATTTCCGTATTCTTTTTTTAATTCCGCTTTGTATTTGATCTCGTTCCAGACCACGTTCAAAAGACTTTCAATGAGCGCCTCGACGTTGACCATCTCGACAACGCCTTTGTCCGGACTGGCAAAATCGCGCAAGTCGCGCACGATCTTGCTGATCTTCTGGGCGCCTTCCTGGGATTCTTTGATCAATTTGCCGATGTCATCGCCGATAAAACCATAATTAATATCTCTACGGATCCTCTCCCAAGAACTGACAACTTTTGATATCTTCGCCGGATCGTTGACTTTACAGGCAAAGGACATCTCATCAATGATGCCTAAAAGCCGGGAGTAATGCTCAACATACTGTTCCAATGTCTGCATATTGCTGTTAATAAAACCGATGGGATTGTTGATCTCATGGGCGATACCGGCGGCCAGCTGACCGATGGCCGAGAACCTCTCCGACTGCAAAAGCTGGGTCTGAACATTCTTAAGATCATCGTGTGTCATCTGCAATTCCTTTAACGCCGCCTCCAGGCTGCCGGTGCGTTCACGGACTTGCCCATCAAGATTACGGGTCAATTGATCAAGTTCAAGCGTGCGCAGCGATAACTGATAGTTGCTTTCAACCAAGGCCTCTTGCGAACGCCGGGCGATACGGATGATGACCAGCCATGACAATAACAGCATGATCAAGACCGTGATAAAAGCGGTCCGCGCGAAATATTCCTTGCTCTTTTCGACGGAGAGGGCCGACTCCATCTGTCTTTTTAGAAAAAGATTCAGCCGTTCGATCGCCTGGACATAATTCTTCTTCTGCGATTCGTACTGCTCGCCGAATAATATGGCCATAGCCTCATTGCCCCGTCCCGAGCGGATAAGATCGAACGCTTTGTGTTCCATCTCAAGCAATTTGATGTTCCCGACATTGGTGCGGTCAGTTTCTTTGCGGTAGATCCCGGGAGATAGCGCGATCGCCTGGCTGATGGCGGCGGTCAGCCGCGGTTCATAAAGTTTATAGCGCTCGACCCATTTGGTATCTCCCGTGGCCGCGGCCATGCGGGCTGACATGGTCAGGATCTCGTCGTAATGGATGATCTCGCTGCGGAATTTATCGATCTGGATGTAATGCTCGTGCATATCTTTGATCACGCGTTCGGCCCGGTAGTCGTAAACACCGAGCGCCACTAAAATAAACGCAGCGACCATCAGCACGGTCGTAAAGAAACGCACCGAGATACGCGTTCCCGCCGTCAGATGTTTTAAACCGGCGCTTTTATTGACCGATAGCGCAGGCGCGTTCATGCTGTTTCTCCTAACATGCGGTCGACCTTTTCTTTGAGCACTTTGTTGCTAAACGGCTTGCTTAAATAATCGTCCGCCCCCAGGTCCATGATCTTTTTGACCTCATGAAGTTCACTGACCCCTGAAATGGCGAGGATCTTTACTTTCTTATTACGGATATCATTACGGATATTCGCGCAGACCTGGTAACCGTCCAATCCCGGCATGCGGATATCCAGGATGATAAAATGCGGCTGGAACGTCACAAACTTCCTGCCTGCCTCAAAACCGTCATACGCGGTTTCAATTCTGTATTTATTTTCGAGCGTTAACATGCGGCGGATGGAATTAACAATGCCGCGGTCATCATCAACGATCAGGATCTTCTTGGGATGGTGGACCATCTTAAATTCGTCAGGCACAGGCATCTGGTATTGATTAAGGAACGCCATGAAATCTTCGATGCTAACCCGGCTGTGATTGCCCGGAGTACGGTAGGCCTTCAATTTACCGGAGGCGACCCACTTGAGCACGGCCCGGTGGGTGACGTGGCAAAACTGAGCGATCTGTCCTGTGGTTAACGGCCTTTGTCTTTCGTGTTCGATGTCCATACCCTGTTTTTGCCTATTTCCGATTATTCTTAATGTTCCACTTGTTCCTTTTTGAAGCTTATACGACAAAACAGCCGATGTCAAACCAAGGAACACATCATATTACATAGCAATGGGTTGTGAACTTAGCGGGAGAGGTTTGGGGGCAGCAATCGGACAGGCCTAATCAGGCCAACACGCCCAACGCCGTTTGGGAAGGTTTAAGAATTACCGAAGAGCATGTCTTTGATCATATCCAGCAATTCTTTGGTCTCAAAGGGTTTACCCAGGATCTGATAGGACATCCCATCAACCTGAAGACCCATGGACCTTAAGTCAACATCCCTGGAACTCACGAGGCCGGTCAGAAAAATGACCGGGATATTCTTGAGCTGCGGATCTTGCTTTAATTCTTTAATGGCCTCTGCGCCGCTCATGCCGGGGAGCATCACATCCATCAACACAAGATCGGCCTTGCGTTTGCGAAGTTCGGTCAAGGCGCCTTCGGCTTCATGAAAGACCATGACCTGGTATCCGTTATGGACAAGGATAGTGCGTATCAGATCGGAAAGATCATGATCATCATCGATCAAAATGATTCTGGCCATAAATTATCGCTCTTTTCCACCTTCGTCTAAAAGGCTTTCGATTCAAAGTATAGCTTAAAACACAAATGCCGCCAATAATAGGACGGCCTTTGTGAAGCTGCTTGTTAATTGTTCTTATTATTAATTTATGATCATTATTTACATCCCGATAAATTAAACTGGCACGCGCTTGTACAGCCCAAGGATCCGCTGCTGAACCCTAATTTTGCGCACGAATATCCGTTCAATGTCCCGGCCTCGCACTGTTCGCCCTTTTCAAGGATCTTGTTGCC
>CAZLRE010000058.1:7907-8777 GCA_964561885.1 uncultured Planctomycetales bacterium
CCGCAGACATTGAGCTCAGTTTTTGTGCAGGAATTTGTATTGAACTTGCAGCTGCTTGAACAACCCAATGTCCCGCCGCTGAACCCAAGACTTGTGCAGCTTTGACCGTTCAGGGTTCCGGTTTCACATTCTTCCGCTCCTTCAAGAGTCCGGTCCCCGCATACCGCTGCAGGTGTTCCGGTGCAGCCGGAAAAATCAAAACCGCAGAAACTGCTGCACCTCAATGTTCCCCCGCTGTATCCGAACGATTGACAAGTCTTGCGGTTAAGCCTCCAGCTGTCACATTGTTCACCGGAGTCAATGGCCGCATTCCCGCAAGTCGGTGAAACCGTGCATTTGCTGGTGTTGTATCTGCAGGAACTGGAACAGCCTAACGTGCCGCCGCTATAACCGAGACTTGTACAATTCTCGCCGTTTAAGGTGGTGACTTCACATTGCTCACCGTCCTCCAGAACCTTATTGCCGCAAACATCCTCTTGGATATTCGTACATGCACTGGTGTTAAACTGACATGTGCTTGTACAGCCCAGATTGCCTCCGCTAAATCCAAGACTGCCGCAACTCTGCCCATTAAGCGTACCTGTTTCGCACTGTTCACCGGATTCTAGAGTTCGATTCCCGCAAACAGATGAAGCGGGTTTCGTACAGGAGGCCGTATTGAACTGACACGTGCTGGAACACGCAAGCGTTCCGCCGGTAAAACCGAGGCTTGTGCAGGTCTTTCCTCCCAGTGTTGTACCGTCGCAGGCCTCGCCTGTCTCAATGACTTTGTTGCCGCAAACAGCGCTTGTCGTTTTAGTACAGGCGGATGTGTTGGGCTGGCAGGAACTCGAACACGACAAAGTTCCGCCGGTAAACCCAAGGCTCGTG
>CAZLRE010000059.1:0-4616 GCA_964561885.1 uncultured Planctomycetales bacterium
TCCCGTGCCTGACGATACGACAGATCCAGGAACAACAGCATGAACACCCCGGTCTCAGCATCTAAGCCCATGAGCGCGATCATGCCGACCCAGACCGCGATCGACATGTTGTATCCCAAGAACCACAACAGCCAGACCGCGCCGATGAGCGAAAACGGGACCGCGAGCAAAACCATGCCGGTCTTAAACCACGAACGCGTATTCATATATAACAGGAACACGATGACCAAAAGCGTTAACGGGAATACGACCTTCAGTCGTTCAGCCACACGCTGCATGTGTTCAAACTGACCGCTCCAGAGGAGCGCGTAACCCGTGGGAAGTTTGAGCTCGCCTTCCACCATACGCTTGGCTTCCTCAACAAAACCGCCCAGATCGCGACCGGTGACATCCACATACACATAACCGGCCAGCATACCGTTCTCATTGCGGATCATGGACGGCCCCGTGCGCACCACAATGTCCGCGATCTGCGACAGCGGGATCTGCGCGCCTCCGGGTGTAGCCACCAGGACATCTTTGAGACGCTCAGGGTCCTGCCGTAACTCGCGCGGATACCGGACATTGACCGGGTAACGCTCTCGCCCCTCAATGGTGGTCGTGACCGTTTCCCCGCCGATCGCTGAGGATATCGTTTCTTGGGCTTCTTTAATAGATATACCATAACGGGCCAGCCTGTCGCGCTTGAGGTCGAAGTCAAGAAAATACCCGCCGGCCGCGCGTTCGGCATAAACGCTCCGGGCGCCGGGAACTGTCTTTAAGATCGTCTCAAGCTGTATACCGATCTTCTCAATGGTCTCAAGGTCAGAACCCAACACTTTGATCCCGATCGGCGTGCGCATGCCTGTCGAAAGCATGTCGATGCGGTTCTTGATCGGCATGGTCCACGCGTTGGATGTGCCCGGGATCTGCAAAGCCTCATCCATTTTCGCGATGAGTTCTTCGTGCGGGATCTTCTTGGGCCACTGGGACTCGGGCTTGAGCAAAACCACGGTTTCCATCATCGAGAACGGCGCAGGGTCTGTTGAACTCTCGATACGGCCCGCTTTGCCGAAGACCTTTTCAACTTCGGGAAAACTTTTCAAGATCTTATCCTGGGTTTGCAAAAGCTTTTGGGCTTCCCCGACGGAAATGCCTGGCAATGTCGTGGGCATATACAGAATGTCCCCTTCCCACATCGGCGGCATGAATTCATGACCTAATTTCTTGGCCACTGGCACTGTCATCAAACCAAGGGCGAGAGCAAGCGCGATCGTGAGTTTCGGGAACTTCAAGACCCACCGGCATACCGGTTCATAAATGCGAAAGATGACGCGACTGATTGGATGTTTCTCCTCAGGATAATACGTTCCGACAAACAGACCGCTTGCGATCCGCGACAGCCATTTCGGACGGAACTCATAAGGTTCACTTCGGCTGAATAACATACGAATTGCTGGGTCAAGTGTAATGGCCAGTAACGCCGCGATCGCCATGGTGAACGTCTTGCCCCAGGCGAGCGGTTTGAACAATCGGCCCTCCTGGTCCATCAAGGTAAAAATCGGGAGGAATGAAACCGCCACCAGGAGTAGTGAAAAGAACACGGAAGGCCCAACCTCTTTGAGCGCGGAAAGCCTCACCGCATAAAAGTTCTCTTTGCGTCCGTTTTGATGCCATTGCTCCAGGCGTTTATATGCGTTCTCAACTTCAATGATCGCCCCGTCGACCAAGACACCGATCGAAATCGCGATGCCTGCCAAGGACATGATGTTCGCCGTCAGGTTCATCCCCCAAAAAGGAATAAACGACAACAGAACAGAGACCGGTATGGTGATGATAGGAACAATGGCCGAGGGAAAATGCCACAGAAAGAAAAGGATCACCAAAGAGACAATGATCATCTCCTCGACCAACTGATGCTTCAAGGTATCGATCGCGCGCAGGATGAGCCCGCTGCGGTCATAGGTCACCTCAAGGGTGACGCCTTCGGGAAATGAGCCCTCCAATTCCTTGATCCTTTTCTTAACCGATTCGATCACGCGCAAGGCATTTTCACCGTGACGCATCACGATCGTGCCGCCCACGGTGTCGCCCTCGCCGTTGAGATCAAGCACGCCGCGGCGCATGTCCGGGCCAATGGCCACGTGCGCCACATCTTTGACCAAAACAGGAACACCTTTACGGTCCGCTCCGACCGCTATTTTCTCGAAATCCTCAACAGATTTGGCATATCCCCGGCCGCGGACCATATACTCGGCCCCGTTGAACTCAACGACCCTGCCTCCGGATTCCTGATTGCCGTCGCGGATAGCTTCCATGACTTCAGTGATCGGGATCTTGTAGGCCTGAAGTTTACGCGGATCGACCGTGATCTGATATTGTTTAACAAATCCGCCGATGGGAGCGACCTCCGAAACACCCGGAACACTTTGCAGATGATAACGCAGATACCAATCCTGAAAACTGCGCAACTGCTGAAGGTCATTCTTTCCCGAACGGTCGACTAAGGCGTACTGAAAGACCCAACCGACACCGGTGGCATCCGGACCAAGTTCGGTCTTAACACCTTCGGGCAGACTCGGAATGATCTTGCTTAAATATTCTAAAACGCGGCTGCGGGCCCAGTACAAGTCTGTCCCGTCCTTAAAAAGAACATAGACATATGAATACCCGAAGTCCGACGCGCCCCGCACCGCCTTAACCCCGGGAACACCCAGAAGCGCGGTCACGATCGGGTAGGTCACCTGCTCTTCCATGATATCCGGACTGCGGTCCCACTGGGAATACACAATGACCTGCGTGTCGGAAAGATCAGGTATCGCATCGAGCGGTAAATTTTTGACCGCCGCAACAGCAGCGACCAACGCAGCGATGGTCAGTGCGATCACAATGAATTTGTTACGCACGCTCAGATCGATGATCCTCGCGATCAAACCTTCCTTATGATCAGAGCTGGCCATGGTCCACCTCGGCAGTCCCGGCGCCGTCGCCGGCTGAGATCTGCGCCTTCATTCGGCTTTCCGAATCCAGAAGAAAATTGCCGGAAACAACGACCCTGTCTCCCGGTTTAAGACCGTGATGGACCGCCCAATAGCCGTCGCCGGCAAAGGCCACGTGGACATCAACAGGAACATACACACCTTCGCCATGCTCCATGAAGACAACCCTGCGTTCACCCAGATCAAGGACCGCGCTTGAAGGAACAACAAGATGCTCGCCCAGCTCAGAAATAATATCAACGTAGGCAAGCATATTGGCCTTAAGCTCTCCGCGGTGCCCCTCGATCTCAATGAGCGCGCGGGTTGTGCGCGTTTCCGTGTCCACATAACCGCCCACGGAACGGATAATTCCGGTCAATTCTTCATGAAATGCGGGAATATTGACAACAGCCTTTTGTCCGACCTCGACGAATCCGAGATCGCGCTCGAAGATTTGCGCCGCTATCCAGTAATTGTCCGATTCGCGCAAGATCGCCAATTGCGGCTGGTTCCAGGACTGCCACCATTTGATATCGCGCAGCTTCGCGATGTCAGTTTCTCCCAAACCCAGCAGCGTCAATTCATGTTCGGCTTCCAAAAGTCTGGATTGAACTTCACGGTAAACATCCCAATTGCGGCGGCGGCCTTCGATGCGTTTATAATCGCGGTAGACCGTCACGTATTTGCGGTAGGCATCTATGAATTCATTCTGGATCTTATACAGATCAACATTATGGGCAACATAACCGACCGCCCTCACCGTCTTATTGACCGGCTCTTTCTTGACCGCGACCGTTCGCACACCCATGAGCTGACGCTGTTGTGTGTCTAACGTGACAGCCGTATATCCCACTGGCATTGCGTCATGAGCATGCTGCGCAACCCCGCCGGTTGCTTCCCGGGCTTTGCGTTTAACAAGCGCCATGTGACAGATCGGGCACTCTCCCTGCCGGTCGCTGGTGTAACTCGGATGCATGGGACAATAATAGCTGTCCTTGACCGCTTCCTGGTTCTTCGCCGGTCTGGGTGAAAGAAAGAACCATACCGCTGCGGCCACAACAGCGACGCCGACACACGTAATGATCCATTTCGTAAAATTCATAAATTCTCCTGCTATTAATGATCCATTATACAAACACAAAGGAACTGTCGTGCCGATTCACAAACGATGCTATGGACGGAAAGGTCTAAAGTCGAAGGACGGACAACTGCAGGTAGATAGGAACATTGGGCGCCCGCGGGGGGCCCTGGCTGGAGAGTTTTGACGCAACCTGATGACGCATCCGGGAATGGCCGTCATGAGTTACGTCCGCAAGAAAATTATTCTGGGAATGTTTGGCAAGTTCAAAAGATTCTTGGGTCCTGTCCGGTTCGCTTTTCGATATCTGACAGCACAGACATGTGTCCGGATCATGGTTTTTGATCTGATCAGCTTTGGCAGAAGCGCAACAGGAAGATTTTGCCGCTTTAAAATGACTGACCGGAAGAAGCCCGATCTCGCAGCAGAGCATCAGACCGGAAATAAAAAAACCGGCCGTGATTGTCGCGACCACAACCGTCTTGATCAATTTCCCTATATATGGCAAAGTCTTTGGCAACATACCGCCCCCTGCATCTGATCGCATCAAATATAGCACTTTATACCCCGTGCAGCAATAA
>CAZLRE010000059.1:4626-8760 GCA_964561885.1 uncultured Planctomycetales bacterium
CAATAAAGGCTTCAACCGCACCCTATTCGCGCTTGGCCGCCCGCGTGATCTGGGCCAACTTTCTAAGGACACTGTCCTTAAACGCGTTGGGCTTCATACGCCATTGCCAGTTGCAGTCGGTTGTCGACGGACGGTTGACCCTTGCTTCATCCCCCAATCCAAGCACATCCTGCATGGGGACGATCGCCGTGCAAGCCGCAGAATTCATGACGATACGGATAAGATCCCAATGGATGTCTTTGGCATGAACATGACCGTTCAAATGACGGGCGACATTTTCTCGAGCATGCCAGGAAGCGTCTTTTTGATACCATCCCTGCACGGTATTATTGTCGTGCGTACCGGTGTAGACAACGGAATTCTTAGTGTAATTCTCCGGATGATGCGGATTGCCGCGCGAATAATCATCAAAGGCAAATAACAGCACCCTCATCCCCGGAAATTTAAAACGTTTAACAAGGCGGATGACGTCCGGCGTAATATAACCAAGGTCCTCGGCGATCAAAGGAAGCCTGCCTAATTTCTTAAAAAGCGTTTTAAAGAAATGCTGGCCCGGGGCCTTGACCCAACGGCCATTGACAGCGGTTTTCTCCTGAGCCGGGATCTGCCAGTATCCGGCGAAACCGCGGAAATGGTCGATGCGAAGATAATCGAACAGATCCAGGCTGTGTTTGATCCGCTTGATCCACCACTCATATCCGGACTTTCGCGCCTGAGCCCAGTCATAAACGGGGTTCCCCCAGCGCTGGCCGGTCGCGCTGAAATAATCCGGCGGCACACCGCTGACGAATTTCAGTTTAAGGTTGCGGTCCAGTTTGAACAGTTTGGGATTTTTCCAGACATCAGCGCTGTCATAATTCACATAAATGGGCATGTCGCCGATGATCTGAACATTGTTTAACGCACAGCAGCTTTTAAGCTGCGCCCATTGTTTAAAGAATATGAACTGCTCGAATTTGACCTTTAATATCTGTTGGGCGTATTTATCATTCAAGCTTTTTCACGCGCGGGGTTCTCGCCATTTGACGGCTTTGGGCCAATCGCTCCAGGGGCGCCCCTTAAATTGATGTTTGGCCGCGCAGAATAAACCAAAATCATCCAGCCAATCGCTGTGCTGTTCGCAAAACAACCTAAATTCCTCGTTGGCCGCCGCCTGATTTCGAAAGCGGCGAAACGCCGAGCGCAACAACTTCTCTTTCCATGCCATGACCATCGGATAATTCACGTTGGCGGCTTTGAATTTGGGCGCGCCGCGAAGGTCTTTCTTCAAAAGCCACCCATCTTCTCTGAGCCGGTCAGGACTGATCAAAAGCGGATTGCCGGCATAAGCAGAAAATGAACTGTACGGTGAATGGCCGTTGATGCCGTCGGTGGGATTAACCGGCAAGATCTGCCAAAAGTGTTGTTTGGCCTTGATGAGACAATCGACAAAATGATACGCCCCCGGCCCCAGGTCTCCGATCCCGTAAGGCGATGGTAAAGACGTGATATGAAGAAGAATGCCGCTGGTGCGTTTGTTCATCAATGAAATTTAATCTAGTGTGTTAAGCAAGGTTTAAAGAAGAACGTCGATGCTGGAAAAGAAGATTCTTTTATATTTCTTATCTTTTAACAATTGTCTTTAATTTCACGCTTAACACTTTATATGATACAAGGGGTTTTCTATACGATCTTGACCTGCAATATCACCCCAAGCCGGTCAAATGCCTTGATCCATTTGCGGGCCAACTCATCGACCTTGGCCTGCGCTTTACGTTCATGGTAACTCTGTTTGCCGATCGTGAAATAGATGTTCTGTGCCTTCCAGAGGTCCAGATCGAGTTTCAGCTGATTGATCGTATTTAAGACAGCCTCGATGGTCTCGATCAGCGCGATGTTCTTGGGCTGTGCCTCCAGGCGCTTCATCAGTTCGCTGATCTTCTGGCTGGCCGCGAAACCGAAGTTCCCCTGGTCGCGTTTGAACGCCCAGCGCTTCATCTCATCGACGATCGTCTGCAGGCGTTCGATATTCACATGTTCATGCTCCAGGACTTCGCATAGGTCCCTGTTCAAAATGAATTCGACCACCGTCATCAAGGTGCGCGGCAACGGCAGCCGGATCTCGTTTTTCATCTGCATGAGCGGATAGTGGTGCTCATAGATCTGGCGGAAGGACGCGTCGATATCTTCCATGGTGGACTGCAGGACCAGATTCAGGATCTTCTGCTGTTCTTCCTTGAACAGATGCCAGAGCGAATAATTCTGCGGCCCGAAATATTTGTTGATGAGGGCGATGAGATCGGGAATATTGCTCTGCAGGAACGCCTCAAGGATCTTCTTGCGGGCATCAAGGAAATCATCGGGCGCGATGTACTGCACCCCGCCGATAAAATTATGATCACCCAGGTGAAGAACGGCAAAATTGATGTTCGCCTTCTCAAGCGTGATGTCCGACTGCACCATCCCCCGGCCGATGGCGAGCCTCAGACGGCCGGCCTCCTTGAGATCATACATGTCGCTTTTGACGGTATAACAATACATCTTGGCCTCGGCGGGATATTCTTCATAAAGCGACGTCATGGCATAATGGGCCCCGACGCGCAGAAGATCCACGACGGAAGGCGAAACGATCGTGCGGTAAGCCTGCGCCCCGTCCTTGATCTCCGGCATATTGCTGGGCGCATTCTCCAGATACTTAACGAACGCATCTTCCAGATCGGCCCCGCACACTTCTTTGGCCAGCTGGATCGACCGCGCGGCATACTTCATGATCTGCACGGTCTCGATGCCGGAGATATCATCAAAGAACCAGCCGCAGCTCGTGTACATCAGCATCGCGTTATACTGCATCTCTAAAAGCTTGAGTGTCCGGATGCGTTCGGACTCATTGAGCGGACGGGAGATATTATTGACAAAGAATTCTTCCAGCGACTCTTTGCTGCGGTCAAGAATGACATCGATATAACCATCACGGCACACCCAGGGATCGGAAGTAAACGGCGCCATTTCATGCTCATAAATGGAAATGAGTTCATCCCGCAGCCAGTCTAACGCCTGCCGCAGAGGCGCGCGCCACTGCTGCTGCCAGCCTTGGTTCATACCCGTCGAACATCCGCAATTGGCGCGCCAGCGTTCAACGCCGTGGATACAGCTCCAGGAGCTGTTCTCAAAAACTTCCGCTTCATGGGTCGGAGGAAATTTTTCCATATATTCCCCATAGACCGTCAGGTTGACATCTTTTCTTGAGGAAATGACGTTCAAACAATACGCGAGTGCCATGTCGCCGAATTTGTGATGATGACCGTAGGTTTCGCCGTCGGTCGCGATATGGATGAGCTGCGGGTTTCCGGCGTGCGGATTGAACGCCTTGATGAATCGGTCGGCAAAGAACTCTCCGTTGTTCAAAAGCCCTTCAAAGGCGACGCCCTGCGAGATCGGACCGTCATAAAAAAAGAGCACAATGGTCCTTCCCGACGGAAGTTTGCACAAATATGGCATGCGCGGATCGACCCTCTGGTCCGAGACATTCAACCATGACGCCCCTTCCTTTAACTCTCTCACCCGCTTGGCCTGCCGCGGGGCCAGGACGGTGAATTTGATGCCCATCTCAGCCATCAGATCAAGAGATTCAACATCGACCGCGGTCTCGGCAAGCCACATCCCCTCGGGTTTGCGGCGGAAACGGTGCTCAAAATCCCTGATACCCCAGAAGATCTGCGTGCGCTTGTCGCGGGCATTGGCCAGAGGCATGATCATGTGGTTGAAAACCTGCGCGATCGCGCTCCCGTGGCCGGAGAAATTCTTCTGGCTCAAGAGATCGGCTTCAAGGACCGCCTGATAAATGTCCGGGGACTTGTGTTCCATCCAGGACAAAAACGTGGGGCCAAAAATAAAACTGAAATTGGAGTAGTTGTTGACGATGTCGATGATCTGCTGCTGGCTGTCGAGGATGCGGGCGGCGCCGTTACGGGCGTAACATTCCGCAGTAACGCGCTCGTTCCAATCATGGTAGGGATAGGCGGAATCCTGGACCTCAACCTGATCCAGCCATGGATTTTCACGGGGAGGCTGATAAAAATGACCGTGGATGCATAAGTACTTATTCAAGGGGAAAACTCCAAAGTTGGAGAAGGCCGAAATGATTCATCTTGGAGA
>CAZLRE010000060.1:0-5012 GCA_964561885.1 uncultured Planctomycetales bacterium
CTTGGGTTAGGTGTATTAGAATTAATATTCTTTTTATACTCACGCCATTTGAACTTACGACCACCGATGGATATGCGTATACTCAAATGTTTGAAGTTTGAACGGTATTATAGTCACCCTCCTGGCATATCGCAATGGAATTGTCATGGCGAACGATCCGCAATGCGATCGATCACGCGATTTGATCAGCAGTTATCCCTACTTGCCGCCCCAAAGACCCGACGTCCGGCGCGAAGACAAAGGAAAAACGCCGCCTTCGCTCACAGCTTTGACATCTTCAACGGAATAAAACGCCTTCGGATTGAATTTCTTTATGATGGCGATCACCTTACGGTGCTGCGAACGGTCAACCACCATGAACAGGATGTTCACTTTTCCGGTGGCTCCCTGCGCGTCCAGGCACGTGACGCCGTATCCCTTTTCTTTTAAATGTTCGAACAATTCCGTTGCGTCTTTACGGGTGATGACGCGGATGGCCTCCAATCCGACGGCCAGCCTCTCCTCGATCATCATGCCGACAAAATTGCCCGTGGCAAATCCGCCGGCGAAAGCGATGTATGTCACAAAATTGTCCATCCCCGAAAGGACTTGCCGCACCGCCAATAGCCAGATCATCACTTCAATGAATCCCAAGAAAGGGACAAGCATTTTATGGCCGCGCGCCAAAAGCAATATCCTGACCGTGCCGATCGTGACGTCACAGATGCGGGCAATGAATATCAGAAGCGGAAGAACCACCCAATGGAATGTCGATGACTGCATGAATGCTTCGTTCATATACTCACTTTCACGATTGCCTCAAATATCCCCATGTGTGCAATTTATCGCTGTCTTCGTACCATCGATCCCCGATGTCATTGCGGTAATACATATTGGGGATCATGATGTTGCCGATGCGATTATAGACTTGCGCTTGCGCCTGCTTCATGGTCTGGCCTGTTCCGACGATGATGAGCGCAACACCGGAATTGCCCGCCAGGAGCCACTCTCCCTCGACCATCTTGGCATCCCCTATGTGAACACCGTCAAAATTCGGTTTCTTAAACAAAATAACGCTGTCCTTGGAATAGGTCTCGAATGTCTGCGGATCATTGAACGGATACGGCGGGACCAAAATACGCACACCGATCTGAAAACCTTTCTTGTGTTTGAATTCCTTCAAATCACCTGAGGCCAGTTCATACAAGAATTCTCCGATCGGCATGAGAATTCCTTCCTGCTGGATGCTGATCGTCGGATAACCGAACCGGGCGGTGAATTCCAGAGGATATATGCCGTTGGCGTTCACGATGCAATTCAAGTCGATATATCCCACATAACCTTCCCGCGTTAAGGCCGGCTCAATTTTCTTGAGCGTTTCGTTGAAGATCTGGTTCGGCCCGCTCCAGTACATGGTCGTCCCCATCTCGCCGGTCGACGGACCGATATTACCGGAGAACAATTTCTTATGTTCAAAATTGATATTGACCGGATACACAAATTCCTTGCCGTTAAAAAAAGCACCCACCGCAACTTCAACGCCGGTGACGCGCTTTTGCAATTGAAACTCTTTGATCTCCTTGGACCAGGATTTCTTATAAGCCTCGAGCACCTGGATAACGTCAACGCCATCCTCTTCCTCACCCACGAAAAGCAGCCGCTTGATGTTCTGCGCTTCCCCGCTCGGCTTGATCACATAACGCGCCGGGTTTTTCTTCACATGATCGATCGCGGCATCGAATGACCTGAAATCCGCGAACGGGATGATATTAACATCCGCCTTCTTAAGCTCTTCCTGGCCGAAGGTGCGGTCATCCTCGAGCATGTCGGTATACTCTGTGCCGCCGATGACCAGCTTTCCTTTTTTGCGCAGTTCATGGGCCTTCTTCCCCTGCCCCAGGACATCATCGAAAACGATCACATCCGCCCAATCAACATCCTTTTTCCAATCATCGGTCTTGGGAACAAAACCATCTGCGATATCACGAATATCCTTGTCCTGAATGTAATAACGCACATCATGCCCCTCCTTGACGACCTGCCAGGCAATGTCATTGATGAGGGCATCGATCGATACGAACAAAAATTTCTTTTTAGTCATAGTCTCCTTCGATCACAATGGCAACAAACTTACGACGAAGATGTTGAATTATTATATGTGTTATTGTGCGTATTTTTAAATCATTTCTCCTGATTTTTAAGAGAAAAATAGTATATAATTGCATCATGAATATAAAATATTTCATCGGAGTTGATGTCGGGGGAACCAAGATCGCCGCGGCTTTGGTGAGCGACAGCGGAAAGATCATCGGCCGCGCCAAATCCCCCACCCCGACCAGCGCCCGGGGCAAAGAAATCCTTAAAACCATCATTAAAACGGTCCTGGAGGCCCACAAAGAATTGCCTGCCGCAAAGATCGCAGGCATTGGACTAGGCATCCCCGGCATAGCCGATCCACGCACACACGCGATCCTTGTGACACCGAATATCAAACTAGCAGGATTTCCCCTAAAGCAGGAATTGGCCAAAAGATTCAGAACCAAGATCATCATTGATAACGATGTCAATTGCGGGCTGTTAGGCGAACAGTGGCTGGGCGCGGCGCGTAAGATCAAAGATGCCGTCGGACTTTTTCCCGGGACCGGCATCGGAGGCGCGATCTTGATCAACGGGCAATTGGTCACAGGATCTCAGGGCGCTGCCGCAGAACTGGGACATATGACCCTTGAGATCAACGGCCCCCTATGCAGCTGCGGCAACCGCGGATGTCTGGAGGCCATGGCCAGCCGCTGGGCCATTCAGCGGGACATCCGTGATGCCGTTGAATCCGGCAAAAAATCGATCATCAGCGAACTCGCCAAAAATGATCTGACGATCATCAAAAGTAAAGCGCTCAAAGAGGCCTTACGCCAAGAGGACCCTGTGGTGACCAAAGTCATGACCAGGGCCGCGACGGTGCTGGGACAGGCGTGCATTTCGATCAATCACATCTTTAATCCGCAGATGATCGTACTGGGCGGAGGGGTTGTGGAGGCGTGCGGGGATTTTCTGTTGCCGCGTATCAAGAAGGCCGTTTCGAACGATCCATTCTTCAAGAAATTCAAACCATGCCAAATCGTGGAAGCAACACTCAAAGACGATGCCGTCATGTTAGGCGCAGTAGCGCTCGTACGGCGTCAAATATAGTGATTGATAAAGAATTCCTGGGCGTTAAATTTCTCTTCGCCGTTCTTATAATAAGAATACGTCCGGTCGCTTGATAGCGTTCTCGCCTTGTTATTGTCCCGCCAGTAGAATTCGAGAATTAGATTCAGATGTTCGCTGATGTCCTGTTTATAAATCTCAAAAGTTAATTCAATGCGCCGGTCGAAATTGCGCTGCATCCAGTCGGCGGAAGCCAGAAAAACACGCGGATTGGCGTTGTTATTAAACAGATAAATGCGTGAATGCTCCAAAAACCGCCCGACCACGCTTCGGACCTCGATGTTCTCGCTCACATCAGGAATGCCCGGCACCAGACAACAAATGCCGCGCACCAGTAGCCTGATCTTGACCCCGGCACGCGAGGCCTCATAGAGTTTCTCAATGATCTTGGGATCTTCCAGTGAATTCATCTTGGCAAAGATCATGCCGTTCTTGTTCTTCTTCTGAAAGGCGATCTCGTTGTCGATGAGATCAAAGAAATGCTTACGCAGGTCGTTGGGCGACGAGACGATCCTTTTCCACAATGACGGCATGGAATAACCGGTCATGACATTAAAGACGTCGGAAATATCGCGGCCGAAATCATCATTGCAGGTGAAATACCCGACGTCCGTGTAATATCTGGCCGTGCGCTCGTTGTAGTTACCCGTGGACAAATGAATGTAACGGCGGATGCGGCCCTCTTCCTTGCGCACGATCAAAGTCAGCTTGGAATGGATCTTAAGCCCGGGTATGCCGTAAATGACATGACAGCCCGAATGCTCAAGCTCCCGGACCCAGCCGATATTCTTCTCTTCATCAAATCTGGCCTTGATCTCCACCAAAACAGTGACCTGCTTCTTATTCTTGGCCGCCTGTTTGAGCGCGTTAATGATGGCCGAATCCTCATTAGTACGGTACAGCGTCATCTTGATGGCAAGCACCCCCTCATCCTTGGCAGCTGTTTGGATCAGATCAACCACCGGATGGAACGACTGATACGGCATGTGGAGCATAAAGTCGCCCTCTTTGATCTTATCGAAAATATTCTCATAAGCGGTCTTTGAGGGAACAAAACTGCGATAACTCAGCTGAGGCATATCCAAAAGGGATGCGAGGGTCATCAAATATGTCAGATCAAGTGTTCCGTCAATGAATGAAACCTCTTCCTTTTTAAAGTCGATCCCCAGACAGAGCGCCTCCAGAAGTTCGGGCGCGCAGGATTTCTCGATCTCAAGATAAACAGGCCTCGCCTTGCTGCGTTTCTTTAATTCATTCTCCATAGCCTTCAGCAGATTCGGAGCGTCATCATCATCCGGCGAAACTTCACTGTCGCGGATCACCCGAAAAAGTGAGAACCCCTGGATCTTGTATCCCTTAAAAAATATCTTCATATGCTCTTTGATGATCTCATCCAAGAGAATGAATTCATTGGTATCCTTTTCCGACGGAAGTTTCAAGACACGACCCAGGTTGGCAGGGATAGGCACAATGGCCAGATGAAGCTCATCATTACGGTTCACGCTGACCGCAAAGGCAATGGTCTTGGAAGGCAAAACCGGGAACGGATGCCCCTGGTCGACCGCCATCGGGGTGACGATGGGAAAGACCGTAGCATCAAAGTAGCGTTTCACGAATTTCTTCTGATCATTAGATAATTCTTCAAATGTCTTTAACCGGATATCATGCTTTTCAAGGTCCCTCAGGAAACGTCCGCTGTAGATATCGTAAAGCTTCTTGATCAACTCATCGGCCTTGGATCGGATCTCGCTATAAACCTCGCCGGGATAATACCCATAAACATCCTTGCGGTTATAACCGGAGTCGATGATGCGCTTGTGATCAGCGAC
>CAZLRE010000060.1:5022-7242 GCA_964561885.1 uncultured Planctomycetales bacterium
CTTACCATAAAGAATTCATCCAGATTGCTGACAAAGATCGAGGCGAACTTAAGCCTTTCGACCAATGGATTGGCATGATCGACCGCCTCTTCAAGCACGCGGGCGTTAAAGGCCAGCCAGCTGAGATCGCGATGGATAATATGCGGTCTGTCTGTTTTTTCTTCTTCCGTCATACTTCTTCTTCCTTAACATGAGGAGCTTCTTCCTGCCGAACGATCAGCATCAGACGGTTTCCCGTGATCTCCTCGAAGAAACCCTTCTTTTCCATGAAACTCGATTTCTCCAACAAAAAACTTTCATGGGTATAAACGATCAGATGCACATCTTCATTTTTGTTAAATTTCACTTCCAGCTTTTTGACTTTCTGTCGATGCGACCGGTCCAGAGAATTCGCAACCCTCAATAAAGAGCTTAACTTCTGCACAAGGATCTGCTGGTCCGTTGAAAGAGAGTTATAGATCACGTGTGTCGTCAGGGGCGAAGATTTGCGGTGATACCGGGCGACCGCGGCGATGATCTTGATCTCCTGCTCGGTCAAACGAAAAAGATTAAGCGAATTGATGACATATTCCGTATGTTTGTGGTGGGCGCGGTTATTGATGAACATCCCGATGTCATGTAGATACGCCGCCAGGGTCAAATAGATCATATCTTTGTCTTCCAGACCCAGCGTCCCTTTAAGCTCATGGAACAGTGTTTGCGAAAGGTTCGCCACATGGCTCATATGATTGAGATCCAGATTGAACTTCCGGCACAGATACGTCGCCACCGAAACCAGCTGGTCCATCTTGTTATTCTTCTCGGGAGTTTCATATTTGTCCAAAAGATTGGCCAGAATGGCCTCGGACAAAGAGGTCTGTAAAATAAAAATGTTCTCTTTGTTCGTCAATTTGAACAAGGAGTTCAGGATCGACGCATAACCGACAATAGTCTCGGAAATATCAACAGGGATGTTGTAATCGCGGACGATCTCGGTTGAGCTGCGCTCTCTTAGCCGCGCCAGAAATTCATCGGATTCGGTCTTTTTGAACTGAAAGAAATTCGAATCACGTCTTTTATTGGGAAGAATGTTCTGCAGATAAGCCGAATAGTTCTCATCGATAAGAATAACATCATCGACGTTCAATTTCGGGCTCATCTGCTGAAGATACTTGATCTCATGCAGGATGTATTCCTCGACCGCGTCATAGATCTCTCCCATGCTTCCGTCTAAGCCCGCCATGAATTGAGACAAACGCAAAGTCCCGATGGGAAATCCGATATTCATCAGCGTGTTGCCTTTCTCCATGACGGAAATATCCAGACTTCCGGCGCCGAGTTCGCCGATCAGAAGGTTTTTCTCTCGGATAGGATAGGCCTTCTTGATCTTGGTGGAATGGGAAAGGAATGAATCAATGTAATAAACAACGTCACCGACGTTTAACACATCGATCTTAAAACCGGTCTTGCGAAAGACGGTATCGAGAAAAATATCGCGGTTGCGGGCCTCCCTGACAGCGGTCGTGGCAATGACCGTGTAATCTTTGACATCCAGTTCAGAAAGGACCTGTTTGTATCTCTCCAACACGCCCACGGTCTGATTGATAATCCCCTGGGGGATCCGGCCTTTAAGAAACGCGTGGCGTCCGATGGGGATCACGTTCTTTAATGTCTCAAGGACCTTGATCTCATCGCCATGGAGCTCTCCCACGATGAGCTTGATCGACGTTGAACCCACATCAATGACCGCTGCACGCATATGCTTTCCTATTCTCGCTACATTTGTAAAATTCTGATGAAGACCGTATTAAGTTTGACCACCCAATATCTTAATGCTTTCAATTATCTTGGTCAGTAAGACAAAATAATCAGACCACGCTTCCCTAGGGTCGACCGAAAATAAGAAACTATACAACTGATAATCATGGACCACATAATAATCCAATAGCCGTGTTTCAGGAAAATCTTCGGAGAACCCGTCAACCTTAATGGCCGGCGAACCGTTTAAGGTCACCGGCTCCATCTTAAACCCAGCTGCATAATGTCCTAATCGCTGGACCTTCTCTTCGGTTAATTCTTCGATCCCTGTCACTGGTTCTTTGGATTTGGCAACCGTCAAAAGCACGGCAGGATCTTGGCTTATGACCATCAGGACAGCCTGGTCCCTGTCCACTTCCTGCTTCCAGTTGCGGTTGCACAACAGCTCAACACCCAGCTTCTCTTCCCGGCATAAATGCAGGT
>CAZLRE010000060.1:7252-8692 GCA_964561885.1 uncultured Planctomycetales bacterium
GGCCTGTTCAATGACCTCAAGGTCGCTATCCGCCTCAATATAGGCAGGGTATAATATCAACATAAGTATAAATATAACACAGTAAGGCCTTGTGAAGCCAGCTTCAGGAGTTTCCATTGTACATAACCTATTGAATAATATTGAGATATAGTAAAATTGTTCTATTCTACCGGGATTCCCTTCCAAAGGCAAGCTTAAAAAAACAAAGAGGTAAAACCAAGGAATCCCTTGTTTTTACCTCTTCTTGTTTATTTAAAAAAACTATGGAATTAGCCCAGATCGTTCTTGACCAAACGCTCAGCTTCCTGCCAGTCCTGCTGATGATATCCATGCTGATATCCGCGCTGGACAAAAAGTTCATAGGCCTTGCAGGCAACTCTCTGATGGAATTCTTCCGGAGAAATTTTCGACTGTGAATCCAGCTGCACCTGAGCATCCACCACTTTTTTGCGTGCGACTGTTTTTTTAACAAGATTGAGTTTTCCGATGCCTTTCATTTCTGACCTCCTGATGATCTATGAATAACAGTTTAAACCAAGTTTAAAACTTGAGAATCCATATTTTGGACAAAACTTAAGGACACCGGTGTCCAATTCATGAAGGGCGTCAATGCCGCGCAAGAGAACAACTGGCTGGATAAGACGACTTAATATAGCGAACGTTACTGCGGTTGTCAAGATACCATCCATGCGGCACTTGTTAAACTTTCATACCGAACAGATAAAACGGCGTGTCATGCCCGAGCGCATAACGCAAAAACGTCCGGCGGGATTCATAGATCACATGAAACCCGAAGTTCACAAAAAATTCCCTGGGTTCTTCGGACATGGTGCTGAATTGAACGCCGGGAACATTATGTTCATAAACCAGCTGGGCCGCCCGCATAATGAGCTTACTGCCGATCTTCTGCCCCCGGAAACCGTCCTGAACGTTCAGATGAAATGTCGACGGATACATTGCGTTGAAATCAGGCACACGAAACTCGCCTTTAAGATAACTTTTCAGACAATGGAACAAAAAACGATAAGTCTTAGCTTTTAAAAAGACCCCTCTGGCCAGCGCTTTGACCAATAACGGCAGAAAGATTTTAAAACCATACATCCGGTGCATGCGCCGGATATCCAGCGTGCCGATGATGTATCCGATGACCTCTCCTTTGGACTCAGCCACAAAACAGGAACCGGGTTCATAATCGGTATAATATTTCGTCAATGCGTCCGCCACGACCTCACGGTCGTCAAAAAACAAATGCGGCTTATGCAGAAAGGATGTCTCGTAATTGATCCGGCGGACCGCCGATCGGTCTTCGGCTTTATACGGACGAATCACAATTGTTGAACCATCATGAGCCATGCTCTAGCTCCAAAAACGTCCAGACCGAACTTTCCAAAGGGACACCATTAACCCAAACGCCCACGGACGCAATGGCTTTATCGGGAT
>CAZLRE010000061.1:0-8678 GCA_964561885.1 uncultured Planctomycetales bacterium
GACCACGAGCGCGGCTTTTTACAATTATCATGCCTCGATCGCGTATCAGGATTTCGCGCTCATGGTCTTTAATGTGGCAGGGCAGATGCTCATGCTCATGTGCTTCCGTCGGGGGAATCTGGACCTTTTGCCTCTGGCAGGTTTGTGCGCCGGATTGGGAATTTGTGTCAAGTTAGAGGGCGTGGCCTATTGGGTCATCAACGCGGTCCTGTGTCTTTATCTGTTAAAGTCCTTGCAGATGATCGCTTTGAAGGAAAAGATAAGATCGTGGATCGCTTTTCTTGCCTCCGGCATCATTTTTTATGTGATGCACGCGTTTTTCGCGCTCAGCCAGGGTTTTACCCACGCCGAGGGCCGTTATGCCGTCAAAGAACACATCGAGATCATAGGCAGAATAGGACAGATCGCCAACAACTATGCGCATGGATTGTTCCTCTACAATGACTGGACTATGCTGTGGGCGGTTTTGTTCGCATCCATGCTTTTTTTAGGCCGTCAAACCTTCAAAGATTTCGAAGCCAGGTTCTATGGTTTGGTCATAACCGCGTCCTTTGCCATGTTCCTGGCGGTTGATCTTCTTACGCACAATTATATCTCGCAGCACTCGGTTCTTTCCCGGGTGATGCTGCATTTTTATCCGGTCGTTCCCATGCTGATCATTCATCTTCATGAGGGCTTTTTCCGTCGGAAAACGAATTGATCAGCGCAGCTCTGTCATTTGTATTGACAAACGAAACAAAATCCGTAAGATAACAACAGTTTTGAAAAATCTTCCGAGCCGCAGTTAACTTCTTTATCAAGGAAATCATCATGAATATCAAGGCCTGTGTTGCTGAGTTTATCGGGACATTTGCGTTGATCTTTATCGGTGTCGGCGCCATCGCCTCTGATCATTTGACCGGAGGTAAGCTGGGGTTAACCGGCATTGCCCTGGCCCATGGTTTGGCCATCGCGGTCATGATTTCCGCGACCGCGGCCGTGAGCGGCGGCCATCTGAACCCTGCGGTGACCATCGGGCTTTTTACAACAGGCAAGATCGATGCGGTCAATGCTGTTTCGTATGTCATCAGCCAGTGCCTGGGCGCCATTTGCGCGGCGGCCTTGATCAAAACGATCGTTCCCGCGGCGGCGTTAACGGCCGTTGGCATGGGCACTCCGAATTTGGGGGCCGATGTCACACCCGGCATGGCCCTGGGAGCGGAGATCGTCCTCACGTTCTTTTTGATGTTCGTGGTTTACGGAACAGCGGTGGATAAACGCGCGCCTAAGGTGGGCGGATTGTTCATCGGGCTGACCGTTGCGTTGGATATCCTCATGGGCGGGCCGATCTCCGGCGCTGCCATGAACCCGGCGCGACATTTTGGTCCGGCGCTTTTGGGCGGCGGGGTTGAAAATATCTGGTTGTATTGGGTCGGGCCTGTAACCGGAGCGGTTCTCGCGGCTCAAGTTTACAAGAGACAATTGGAATAAATTTAAGAAATTTAATGAAATTGAGAAATTGGGGAAATTAGGAAATGAAAGTCGTTGGTGTCAGGGTAATTAATAATTTCCCAATTTCTATGAATTTCCTCATTTCTATCAGTGTGTTGTTTTAACTATTGAAAGGAGCAAATATGTTAATGTCTGAACGCGTCAACGCGATCACACTCAAAGGAAATCCTTTTACTCTGCTTGGCAATGAGATCAAGGTGGGGGATGCGGCGCCGGATGCGACCGTTGTGGCCAACGATCTTTCCGAGGTCAAGATCTCCTCATATAAAGGAAAAAAACTCATCATCTCGGCCGTTCCGTCCTTGGACACGCCGGTCTGCGACTTGGAGACCAAGCGTTTCAATCAGGAAGCCGCCGCTCTTAAGGACGTGACCATTCTGACCGTGAGCGCTGACCTTCCGTTCGCCCAGAAACGCTGGTGCGGGTCAGCCGGTGTCAGCAATGTGGTGACGCTTTCGGATTACCGTTACGGTTCCTTCGGTGAGAATTACGGCGTTATGATCAAGGGTTTGAAGATCCTGGCCCGCTGTGTTTTTGTCGTCGATGCCGCAGGCAAGGTCCGTTACATTCAGCTGGTCAAGGAAGTGGCGTCTGAACCGGATTACGCAGCGATTTTAAACGCAGTGAAGAGTTTATAAATGACAAAGAACAAAGCACAAATGGCAAAGGAAATTCCAAATAACCAAGGAATCAATGACAAGGGAGTTTGGAAGGGTGGAATTTGGTCGTTTGTGATGTGTTCGGTCATTTGTCATTTGAGTTTGATCATTTAATTTGTCATTTGAATTTTGTCATTTGTCATTCTAAATCAGGAGGAACCTATGGCGTACACGTTACCCGCATTACCCTACCCCTACAACGCGCTGGAGCCCCACATCGATGCGCGCACCATGGAGATCCATCACACCAAGCATCATCAGGCCTATATCAACAATGCGAATAAGGCGCTCGAGGGCAAGGCCGATTTGTCCGCCAAATCCGTCGAGGATCTTATCTCCAACATGAACGCGATCCCAGAGGACATCCGCGGCGTTCTGCGCAACAACGCCGGCGGTCATGCGAACCATTCGCTTTTTTGGACCCTGATGGGCCCGAACAAAGGCGGGGAGCCGACGGGCAAGATCGCTGAGGCGATCACCAAAACGTTCGGCAGTTTTACCGCGTTCAAGGAAAAATTCACTGCCGCGGCGACCTCGCGTTTCGGCTCCGGCTGGGCATGGCTCTCCGTCACCAAAGACGGTCAGCTTGAAGTCCACTCGACGGCCAACCAGGACAGTCCTCTGATGGAAGGGAAGTTCCCGCTGTTGGGTGTCGACGTCTGGGAACATGCCTATTATCTGAATTACCAGAACCGCCGTCCCGACTACGTGGCTGCGTTCTTTAACGTCATTAACTGGGACGAGGTCAACAAGCGCTTCGCGTCCGTCCGCAAGTGACGGACCGTGATCCTCACGGTCTTTCGAACAGAAAGGCCGTGAGGTTTTTTGTTCCCCAAAATCATTAAAAAAAATAATTATTAAAAAAAGTTAATTTTGGCGTGAAGAAATTGTTTGTCGACGGGAAAACAGCCTTAAAAAAACCAATAATTTCTTGACACCGCCTCATCGGCAAAATACTATATTTAGTACTTGATGTTGATTTCTATCAATATATAGTGGTTTTAATGGTTCTTTAGTCAATCCCCGTTCTAGGCAGAAATTAAGACATGAACCCCGTTTTCAAGCACATCACCGGCCGTTGTTTAACAATCCTTCAGGTCCATACCCATACATATAAATATAATTATCATCATACTTTATCCATTCTTGGAGGAACCCGCTAATGTCTCCTGAAACAACCCTTTATCCCGAAGTCAAAGTCCAGAAACGAAACGGTCAACAGGTCGAATACAACCCCAAACGCATCGTGTACGCGGTGGCCAACGCTTTTAAGGAATATTACGGCCAGCCCCGCGAGGCCGAACTGTCCGATGAACAGATGAAGGACGCCCTCAAGGTGACCGATTGCGTGTTCGCCTTAATTAAGGAACGCGCGCTGAAAAACGAGGTCTTGACCGTCGAGGAAATTCAGGACGAGGTCATCCGCCAGCTTTATGAGAACGGGTTCAAGGAAGTCGGCGAACGTTATGCCAGCTACCGCAAGCATCATGCCGCGCGCCGTTCCGTGTTCGAACTGTATTCCTGCGTCAAACGCAACAGCAAACCCGTTTCCTTCAAGCCGGAAAAGATCACGCTCGCCATTGCCAAGGCATTTCAGGCCCACAACAACGGTTATTTCAACGAGATCCTTTTGGAAAAGGCCTATGAACTTTCGGAAAAAGTGGTCGTTGAGATCCGCACGCGCTGGCCCGAAGGACGCGCCATTCCCATTGAAGAGATCCAGGACATTGTCGAGCGCACCATCATGTCGGCCGGCTACCATGAAGTGGCCAAACGTTACATTATTTACAGGGAAGAACGCGCCAAACAGCGCCGGGCCAAGGCTGAGGCTGATCTTTTGGAAAGCGTCGAATGGGTCAAGTCTCTTAATGTCAAGACCGCCTCGGGTGTTGAAAAGCCCATTGACCTTGATGAGATCCGTTTCAAGCTTGAGACCTGCTGCAAAGGTCTGGCCGATGTGTCTTCGGAACTTTTGTTCAAGGAAGCGGTCAAGAATTATTTCAACGGCATCACCGAATCCAAGATTTTGACCGCGAACATCATGGCCGCGCGTTCGTTCATTGAAAAAGAACCGAACTATTCGTTCGTGGCCGCGCGTCTGTTGCTCTTGAAGGAATATCATGAGGCGGTCGGTTTCGAGGCCAGTTTTGAACGCATGCGCGCCGAATATCCCAGTTACCTGGCGACCTATGTGCTTAAGGCCATCGACCTTCAGCTGTTGGACCCGAAGCTGAGATTGTTCGATCTTAAAGAACTCGGCAAGGCCATCGTGCCTGAGCGTGATTTCCTTTTCCGTTACATGGGGCTCCAGACATTGTATGACCGTTATTTTATCCATCATGAAGACCGCCGACTGGAACTGCCCCAGATCTTCTGGATGAGAGTGGCTATGGGGCTCGCTGTCAACGAAGGCGACAGAAAGAATGAACGCGCGGTTGAGTTCTACAATATCCTTTCCACATTCCGTTTCATGTCATCCACGCCGACGCTGTTTAATTCCGGAACGCGCCATCCGCAATTATCATCCTGCTTTCTGACCACCATTGAAGACGATCTTTTCCACATTTTTAAATGCATCCAGGATGACGCCATGCTCTCCAAATGGAGCGGAGGGCTGGGCAACGACTGGACCAATGTGCGCGCCATGGGGTCAAGGATCAAGGGCACCAACGGCAAGAGCCAGGGCATCATTCCGTTTCTGAAAGTCGCCAACGACACGGCCTTGGCCGTTAACCAGGGCGGAAAACGCCAGGGCGCCATGTGCGCGTATCTGGAGGTCTGGCATTTGGACATCGAGGATTTTCTGGAACTGCGCAAGAACACCGGTGATGAACGCCGCCGCACGCACGACATGCACACCGCCGCGTGGATCCCGGATCTCTTTATGAAAAGAGTGAAGGCCAATGCCAACTGGACGCTTTTTTCGCCGAATGATGTCTCTGACCTGCATCACATCTACGGCCAGGAATTTGAAAAGCGCTACGAAGAATACGAAGCGCTCGCGCAGGACGGCAAGATCAAGAATTTCAAAACGGTCTCGGCCATCAACCTTTGGCGCAAGATGCTCTCCATGCTTTTTGAAACAGGGCATCCCTGGATCACCTTCAAAGACCCGTCGAACGTGCGCTCGCCGCAGGACCACACCGGGGTCGTTCATTCATCGAATCTGTGCACCGAAATTCTTTTGAACACATCCAAGGATGAGACCGCGGTCTGCAATCTGGGCTCGGTCAACCTGGCTGTGCATGTGACGCCCAAGGGCATTGATCATATGCTTCTTAAGCAGACCATCAAGACCGCGGTGCGCATGCTCGATAACGTGATTGACATCAACTATTATCCGACGCCGGAATCCGGCAACGCCAACCAGCGCCACCGTCCGGTCGGTTTGGGCATCATGGGTTTCCAGGACGCGCTCTACATCCAGAACATGAGCTATGCCTCGAACGAAGCGGTCAACTTTGCGGATGAGAGCATGGAGGCGGTGTCCTATTACGCCATCTGGGCCTCGACCGAATTGGCCAGAGAGCGCGGGGCCTACAGCACCTTCAAAGGTTCCAAATGGGACCGCGGTTTCCTGCCTTATGACACGATCGAGCTTTTGGAAAAAGAACGCGGCGGTTATCTGGATGTGGACCGCAGTATGCGCATGGACTGGACACCCATCCGCGACGCCATCAAGACCAACGGCATGAGAAATTCGCTGGTCATGGCGATCGCGCCGACGGCCACCATCGGCAACATCACCGGGGTCACCGCCTCGATCGAACCGGTCTACAAAAATGTGTTCGTTAAAAGCAATCTCTCGGGCGATTTCACCGTCATCAACGAATACCTGGTCGAAGACTTAAAGAAGTTAGGCATCTGGGACCAGGAAATGATCGATGACATCAAATACTTCGACGGCTCCATCCAGGAGATCCCGCGCATTCCCGGCGAGGTCAAACAGAAATACGCCACCGCCTTTGAGATCGATTATGAATGGGTCATCGAGGCCGGAAGCCGCCGCCAGAAGTGGATCGACATGGGGCAATCGCTTAACCTTTACCAGGCCAAACCGAGCGGCAAAAAGGTGAGCGACATGTATCTCTTCGGCTGGGAAAAGGGCCTCAAGACAACTTATTATCTGCGTTCCATGGGCGCCACACGTATTGAGAAAAGCACCCTGGACATCAATAAATATAACGACGTCGTAGGACAGCGTCAGCGCGACGACAAAGGCCGTGTGACGACCGTTGCCGCCGAGCCTATTCAGGATTGTGAGTCTTGCCAATAAAGTCAGATGTCAGAAGTCAGAGGTCACATGTGAGAGATGCCTTGTGACGTCGGACATCGGACTTCTGACCTGAGCTATCAGTAACAATTCAATTTTAAGGAGCAACAAAATGCCCGAAACAACACCCGAACCCATCGCCAAGGAATGCACGGTCACCGGAACAACGCTTCGCATGACGCGTGAACGCGTCTCCGCCGAGAACAAAAAGATCATTAAAAACAGCCGCACGGTCGACGTCAATCAGCTGGTGCCCATCAAATACAACTGGGCCTGGCATTTTTATCTGGATGCCTGCGCCAATCACTGGATGCCCACCGAAGTCAACATGGCCCGCGACATCTCCCAGTGGAAAGACCCCAACGGATTTACCGAGGCCGAGCGCCATGTCATCAAGCGCAACATCGGCTTTTTCTCAACCGCTGAGACGCTTGTGGGCAACAACATCGTTTTGTCCATCTACAAGGTCGTGGATAATCCCGAATGCCGCCAGTATCTTCTGCGCCAGGCGTTCGAAGAGGCCATCCACGTGCACACCTTCCAGTATATTGTTGAGTCGCTTTCGATGGATGAATCCGAGATGTTTAATATGTACCGCGAGAACAAGGAGATCTACGAAAAAGACGAGTTCTCCATGAGCTGTACCGACGGCATTATGGATGAGGGGACCGATATCTACACCACCGAAGGCCTGCAGAAGTTCATCGACAATCTGATCGGGTTCTATGTGGTGACCGAAGGTATCTTTTTCTACAGCGGGTTCGTGCTCATGCTCTCATTCGGACGTCAGAACCGCATGCCGGGTGTCTGCGAGCAGATCCAGTACATCCTGCGCGATGAATCGATCCACATGAATTTCGGCATCAAGCTCATTAATTCCATCATCGATGAGAATCCCGAAGTGTGGACCCCGGAATTCCAGGTTTATGTGCTCAAGCGCATCTGCCGCGCTGTTGAGCTGGAGAAATCTTACGCCAAGGAATGTTTGAAATTCGGCGGCATCTTAGGCATCAGCGAAAAGTTGTTGGGCGAATATGTGGAATACATAGCCGACAGACGACTGGAGAAACTGCGTTTACCTAAGCAGTTTAATTCTTCCAATCCGTTCCCGTGGATGAGCGAGGTCATTGATCTCAAGAAAGAGAAGAACTTCTTTGAGACGAGAGTAACTGAGTATCAGACAGGTGGGGCACTTGAGTGGTAATAGGGTAATTTCAAACGTTTAGGTTTGCAAAAGGCCCTCGATAGATATCGGGGGTTTTTTGTCAATGAGAGATAGGAATTTTGATATATGTATAAAGAATTTATAAAGCACCACTGGTTAACGTTAATTTCAATTATCTTAAGTATAATTGTTTCCGCATATTACTATGGACTCTCTGTTAGAACTAGAGACTTGATATTTGTTGTAGATCCTAACAAAACCACAATTTTAAGTTCAGAAAGTATTTCAAAGGCGCCGATTAAAGTTTTGAAAACTAATAATGGAGAAGAAATTAAATCTGATTTGATGGCTGTTAAGTTTTATGTTTGGAATCAAGGAAAAGAATCAATTAGAGCTGAAAATGTTCTTGAACGAATTGTTATTCAGTTGGATGATCCTGCGGGAGAAATTATAGATGCTAAAATACTAAGAATTTCTCGCGACATAACAAAGATGTCAATCAGACCAGATTTAGAAAATCCCAAACAAAAAATTATTTTAGATTTATACATCTTAGAACATAATGACGGTCTTACTGGGCAAATAATTTATGTGGGTAATCCAAGGACAAACTTTAATATTAAGGGAATAATTGAAGGTCAGGATCAAATTAGGACCAACGACTTGATTGCTAAATCGAAAATGTTTTATGATTTGTGTAAGTATGTCGGAGTAATTGTTTTCTCGATCTTAGCAGCAATTTTGTTTGCCGTAATAGGAAGTTATTTAGAAAAGAGAGGACAGCTATTAGCTGATTCTAAGAAATTTAAGTTAAGTGAAAAAGCCGAAAAGAAAATTGGAATAGCTATTTTAATCTTTTTCGCTCTATTTTTTATGTTTATTGTTGCGTTTCCTGCAAGATATGAGTTGCAAGAAGATGCAAAGAAGAAAATAGTTGAAATTGTGCCTTCGAGCATAATTCCCTCAAATAATTAAAGAGAAGAAGAAGGGGGCGGTCCCCTTAATGGGGACATGTCTTTTGACTTCCGGGGACATCTAACTCTCAAGTTCCTAGCGCAACACTTAATCCTGTAGAATAGTCGACAGGAGA
>CAZLRE010000062.1:0-8564 GCA_964561885.1 uncultured Planctomycetales bacterium
CATTTCTCGTCGTTAAAATCAGCGAAAATATCGCCCAACAGGGGGCCGGATCGACTTTTTGATCGAAAAATAGGCCCCATTTTCAAAATTCAATTGCATTGAAAAACTTCTTTGATATAATAGAAAAACTTTTTGGGAGTAAATAGTTTGATCGTTAAACTTTTTGTCCCATGATTTCGCCGAGGGCCCAGAACCTCAGCTATCCACATCTGTGCATAATCTGTGGATTTCTTAATCGTTCTTCATAACATATTATAAATAAAAGATTTACAATCTGGTACCGACGACCATGGGTCTAATCAAAATCTGGGAACAAGCCCAAAGCTCTATCAAAAACCAAGTTGGCGAAGCATCTTATGAGACTTGGTTCTCGGGGCTGACCCCAAAAGAAAAATCCCCCCAAACGCTTTTAATCCAAGCTCCCGACGAGTTTTTCAAAAATTGGCTGGTTGATCACTATGCCGGCGTAATCCAAAAAACAGTCAGGGAAGAGGCAAATGCCGAGATTATCGTGGAGTTTGATGTTGATATCAACTCCGCGCAACAATCCGTCACATCTAAAGTTTCATCCGAGCCCAAAACACATTCTTCACCGGCATCACCGTCGAATGAAAAACCAATTAATAATCGGTTTTCCTTTAATAACTTTGTTGTTGGGCCGAGCAATCGGTTTGCGTATGCCGCCAGCCTTGCTGTGGCAGAATCGCCGGCTAAAGCGTACAACCCTCTATTCATTTATGGATCTGTCGGGCTGGGGAAGACACATCTGCTGCAAGCAATCACTGCCCATATTCAGCGCCACCAACCACACCTCAAGCATTGTTATATATCATCGGAGCAGTTCACCAACGAACTTATTAACGCCATCCGGCATAAAACAACCCTTCAATTCCGTCAAAAATATCGAAACATCGACGTGCTTCTTATTGATGATATTCATTTTATAGCCGGAAAAGAATCGACGCAGGAAGAATTCTTTCATACGTTCAACACGCTTCGCGATAACCACAAACAGATCATCATTTGTTCTGACCGGCCACCAAAAGAAATTTCAAACCTCGAAGAGCGGCTTGTTTCCCGGTTTGCCTGCGGGCTGATCACCGACGTCCAACCGCCGGATTTCGAAACGCGGGTCGCAATCCTCCGCAAAAAACTGGAATTGGAATCCACAAAAGTCCCGGATGACGTGATTTATTTTATTGCCGAACAAATAAAAACCAACATCCGGGAGCTGGAGGGGGCATTGATTCGGGTCGTGGCGTGTTCATTATTAGAAGACCGGTCTATTTCGTTAGAAATGGCAAAAAGCGTCCTAAAAGACATGGTCAAAGAATCCATAAAGATCATAAGCGTGGAAATGATCCAAAAACAAGTATCGGAGTTCTATAATATCAATCTCATTGAACTGAAATCCAGCCGCCGCCAAAAACATCTGGTTTTGCCCCGACAGGTTGCCATGTACCTGGCTAGAAAATTAACCAAACACTCTTTGCCTGAAATAGGAAACACCTTTGGGGGAAAAGATCACACAACAGTTATGCATTCATGTAAGAAAATCGAGCAAGATATTAACACCGATGGTGCGTTACGAAGAACCGTTGAACAGTTAACCACAAGCTTGTTGATGTAATCCGGTTTGTGTCAAATGGTTTTGGGTTGTTTATCAACACATAAAAATCGCTTAAGTCATTTATTTACAATATTTTTAAACTTTATTCGAGTTATTCACAGGGCCTATTAATACGATTACTGCTAGTTCTCTTTAAAGATTAAACTAATAATCGAAGAGGGTTGTTATGAAAATCAAACTTAGTAAAGACCAGTTGTTAGGCGGAATTCAGGTCGTTCAGAATATTGTTTCCGCCAAAGCCACACTCCCTATATTATCCAACATGCTTTTGGAAACAAAAAACAACATTTTAAAACTCAATACAACCGACCTGGACATAGGAATTTGCTGTGAATTGCCTGTGAATATCTATGAAGAAGGTGCAATAACCATTCCAGCAAAAAGATTTAGCGACATAGTGAGAGAACTACCCCCTGGGGATATCATTATTCATGCCCGGAAGAACAATCAAGTGGAGATAGAGGGCGAGCAATGCCGGTTCAAATTAATAGGTCTACCCAAAGAGGAATATCCCAAATTCCCGGAATTTAAGGATAAAGAAACGATCCGTGTTAAGCAGGCAGATCTTAAGGAAATGCTGCGTCTGACCATATTTTCAGTATCCCATGAAGAATCCCGATATGTATTGAACGGACTTTTACTTGAGGTTGCGGGCGACACGCTTCGCATCGTTGCTACCGATGGAAGACGTTTAGCCAAGATCGAACGCAAACTCCTTCAGCCGAGCAATAAAGACATTTCCTTGATCCTTCCGGTCAAGGCTGTTCAAGAAATCAGCCGCAACCTGAAAGACGAGGGTGAGGTTACCCTTGTTACAGGTACGAATCAGGTGTTGTTTGATATAGATGGGACCCTGATTGCAACACGGATCATTGAAGGGGAGTTTCCTAATTATAGGCAGGTTATTCCCAAAGAGATCCCCAATAAGGTTAAAATGAACCGCGAAGACCTGCTGTTCGCGATCCGTCGCGCCAACTTGTTGTCCACACCAGATTTTCAGGCGATCAAATTCGAGGTCTTTAAGGATAAGCTGGTGGTTTCCAAGAGCACGCCGGATGTTGGAGAATCAAGGGAAGAGGTTAAGATCGAATATGGCGATGCGGAATTGATCGTTGGTTTTAATCCGCAGTACCTGATCGATGTGTTGAAAAATATCAATGAAGAAACGATTTCCATGGAATTTCAAGGATCGGACAAGCCGTGCGTCTTAAGAATGAAAGACTATTTATATCTGGCCCTGCCGATGCGCATTTGATAAATTTCGAGAATTTTATTCAAAATGGAATCCATCCGCGATATCATTCCCCATGTCATCGAAAATCTGGCGCTAAAAAAGCCAAACACCAAACGAAATATCCATGAGGTTTGGAAAATAGCGGCCGGGGATCAGGCGGAACATTGCACAGTTAAAGATTTTCAAAAAGGGATGCTGAGAGTTAATGTGGATTCATCGGCCAGGATGTTCGAACTGAGCACGCGCAAAAACGATCTGATTAAAAATCTCAAAAACGAAATCCCGGACATTAAGGACATTATTTTTAAGATCGGTAAAGTTAAATAATTCAAAAGGATCAAAGAATGGCAAAAACGTCAGACGAAACAAAACAGGATTCTAACGCCAAATACGACGCAAGCAATATCCAGGTCCTTGAGGGACTTGAGGCCGTGCGCATGCGTCCCGCGATGTATATCGGGGACACATTCAGCCGCGGGCTTCATCATCTGGTTTATGAAGTTGTCGACAACTCCATTGACGAAGCATTGGCCGGATTCTGTACCGAGATAGAGGTCATCATCAATCAAAACGAATCGCTGACCGTTATTGATAACGGACGCGGAATCCCCGTTGATATTCATCCCAAAGAAAAGAAACCCGCGGTCGAGGTCGCGCTGACGACCCTCCATGCCGGCGGTAAATTTGATAAAAATTCCTATAAAGTCTCCGGCGGTTTGCACGGTGTCGGCGTCAGCTGCGTGAATGCTTTGTCGGACTGGCTGGAAGTCGAGGTCAAACGCGACGGCAAAATACATCACCAGCGCTATGAACGCGGCAAGACGGTCTCAAAACTTACGGTCATTGGAAAAACCAAGACCACGGGAACCAAGGTCACATTCAAGCCCGACAGAAGCATTTTCAAAGAGACCCACGTTTTTTCTTATGATATTTTAGCGAAACGTCTGCGCGAGCTGGCGTTCTTAAACAAGGGACTCGTCATTAAATTAAATGATGTGCGCGGCGAGAAACCCAAAGAAACAATTTTTCAATTCAAGGGCGGGATCGTTTCCTTTGTTGAACACCTATCTCACAATAAGGAAGTGCTCCACAAAAAGGTGTGTTATTTCGAGAAGGAAAAAGACGGCGTCACGATCGAGGTCGCTCTTCAATATAACGACACCTACACGGAAAACGTGTTTTCCTACGCAAACAATATCAATACTGTTGACGGCGGAACACACTTAAGCGGATTCCGCTCCGCGCTGACACGCGCCATCAACCAATATTTAAAGAACAAGAAGTCCGCCAAAGACAATGTGACGATCTCCGGCGATGACACCCGCGAAGGGTTGACCGCGGTTATCAGCGTTAAACTTCCGTTCCCGCAATTTGAGGGCCAGACCAAATCCAAACTAGGGAACTCGGAGATCGACGGTCTTGTTGCGTCAGTAACTTTCGAAGCGTTAGGCGCATTTTTTGAGGAAAACCCGCCCGTTGCCAACAAGATCATTGATAAAGCATTGCTGGCCGCTCAGGCACGTGAAGCTGCGCGTAAAGCGCGAGAACTGACCCGCCGTAAAGGCGCGCTCGACAGCGGAGGCCTTCCTGGAAAGTTGGCGGATTGTTCTGAAAAAGATCCGGCGATGTGCGAACTCTATCTTGTTGAGGGTGACTCCGCAGGCGGCTCAGCCAAACAGGGACGCGACAGAACGTTCCAGGCCATCCTTCCCCTGAAAGGTAAAATCCTTAACGTTGAAAAATCAAGGCTCGATAAAATTCTAAGCAACGACGAAGTCCGGACGATCATAACCGCCCTAGGTTCCGGTGTGGGCGAAGATTTCAATGTCGAGAAGCTGCGTTATCACAAGATCATCCTCATGTGCGACGCCGACGTGGACGGTTCACACATCCGCACGCTTATTCTGACGCTGTTGTATCGTCAGATGCTTCCCTTGATCGAGAACGGGCACGTGTATATCGCCCAGCCACCGCTCTATAAAGTCACCCGCGGCAAACGCGAGGAATATATTCAAACGGAAAAGGAAATGAACGACCTGATCCTGGATCTTGGGTTGGACGGCGTTAAGCTCACCAAGATCGCCGGCAAAAAGACATTCAACGCCACACAGCTTAAAGAGATCATGCAGCTGTTGGTCGAGGCCGAACACACATGCGAGATCCTCAAGCGCCGCAATATCGACGTTAAAGACCTGTTGGCGCAATACGATGCCAAGACGAAAAAATTCCCGAAGTATACCGTCAAGATCAAAGGAAAAATGGAATACGTTTATGACGACAAAGACTTGGCCGAATTGACCAAGGACGACGAAGAATCTCAATATGTGGAGATCTTCGAGTCCGAAGAACTGGCCGAGATCCAATCCAAACTTTCCAAATACGAGCTCGATCTTTTGGATTATGAGCACCATCAGGACCAAGCGCCGCTTTTGGCCAAAGATAAAAAAGAACAGGCCAAAAACAAAGCCGCCTCCGCGACGCTCAAAGCGCTTTTTTCCATTGAGGACGAAAAAGACCTACATGAGCTTTTCTGTCTCAAGGAAATTACGGAATTCATCCGTCAGCAGGCCAAGAAAGGCATGCACATCCAGCGCTACAAAGGTCTCGGAGAGATGAACCCGCAGCAGCTGTGGGACACGACCATGGACCCGCAGCGCCGGACGATCCTTAAGGTCACCCTTGAAGATGCGGTCGAAGTCGACAAAACATTTTCGATCCTTATGGGCGATGCGGTTGAGCCTCGAAGGGAATTCATCGAGGCTTATGCTCACGAGGTCAAGAATCTGGACATTTAACGTAAATTTAGAAAGGTATTTTGACGTATGAGAGATATGAACGGCAAAGAAAAGATCATCCCCGTTTACATCGAAGAGGAAATGAGGAATTCGTATCTTTCCTATTCGATGAGCGTTATTGTGGGCCGCGCCCTTCCGGACGTCAGGGACGGATTAAAGCCGGTACACCGCCGCATTTTGTATGCGATGAAAGAGCTTAACCTTGAACATAACAAGCCTTACAAAAAAAGTGCGCGTATCGTCGGTGAGGTGCTGGGTAAATACCATCCGCACGGGGACGTTGCTGTTTACGACACCATGGTGCGCATGGTCCAGGATTTTTCACTGCGCTATCCGCTCATCGATGGGCAGGGCAACTTCGGGTCCATCGACGGAGATGCCGCGGCCGCGATGCGTTATACTGAGGCGCGCATGGCCGCGGTTTCCGACGGCATGCTCAACGATATCGAAAAAGAGACCGTTGACTTCAGCCCCAATTTTGACGGCACTCTCAATGAACCCGATATTCTGCCGGCTGCGATCCCCAACCTTCTTGTTAACGGCTCCAGCGGTATCGCTGTCGGCATGGCCACCAACATGCCGCCGCACAACCTGACAGAGATCTCCAACGGCATCGTTCATCTGTTAGAGAATCCCGATTCGACGGTCAAAGACCTTATGAAGTTCGTCAAGGGCCCCGACTTTCCGACGGCAGGCATCATCTGCGGCAGGGAAGGCATTTCCGAGGCCTACAACACCGGCCGCGGCAAGGTGACCATCCGCGCGCGCGCCTCTGTCGAGCATCAAAAGGGCAACCGCGAGGCGATTATCGTGACCGAGCTTCCTTATCAGGTCAACAAGGCGAACCTTATTTCCAACATTGCTGATCTGGTCCAGAACAAAAGCGTTGACGGAATTACCGATATCCGCGATGAGTCCGACAAGCAGGGCATCCGCATCGTCATTGAACTGCGCCGCGACGTTGATTCCCAGATCGTCCTTAATTATTTGTTTAAGCACACGCAGATGGAAACGACTTTCGGGATCATCAACCTTGCGCTGGTCAACAAGCGCCCGGTCGTTTTGAACCTCAAACAGCTGATGGGTTATTATATCGACCATCGCCGCATCGTGATCCGCCGCAGAACACAATTCGATCTCGACAAGGCCTTGAGGCGTGCCCACATCCTTGAAGGCTTACGCATCGCGCTTAAATTCATCGATGAGATCATTAAGACCATCAAAAAATCCAAGAGCACGGCCGAGGCCAAGGTCGCGCTCATGAAGAATTTCGATCTTAGCGAGATCCAGTCGCAGGCGATCCTTGAAATGCAGCTGCAGAGGCTCACGGCGCTCGAACAGGATAAGATCGAGGCAGAATATCAGCAGCTTCTTAAAGATATTGATAATTTTCGTGCCATCTTGGCATCGGAGAAACGAGTGGATGGCATTGTTAAAAGCGAGCTTTTGGAGATCCAGAAGAAATATGCCGACGAGCGCCGCACCGAGATCACCGGCAAGGTCGAAGACATCGAGATCGAGGATCTGATCGCTGATGAGGAAATGGCGATCACCATCAGCAATAACGGATATATCAAACGCCTAAGCGTTGATGCCTACCGCAGCCAAAAACGCGGCGGCAAGGGCGTCACCGCCATGACGACCGGCGATGAAGATTTCGTCAACCGGCTATTTATTGCCTCGTCCAAAGATTACCTGATGATCTTTTCGAACTTGGGCATTGTGCGCATGCTCAAGGTCTATGAGATCCCGGTGGCATCGCGAGCCGCCAAAGGGAAAGCGATCATCAACCTTTTATCATTCAAGCCCGAGGAAAAGATCAGCGCGATCGTTGCTGTTCGTGAATTCCGCGATGATCAGTCGGTCGTTTTCGCGACCAAACAGGGGTTGGTCAAGAAAACCAAACTGTCGGCTTATGGCAACACGCGCAAAGGCGGGATCGTCGGGATCGGCCTGGAAAAAGATGACGAGCTTATCGGCGTCAATTTAAGCAACGGCAAAGAAGACGTGCTTTTGGCTACACATGAAGGCATTGCGCTTCGGTTCCCCGAAAAGCAATTGCGTGATATGGGCCGATCGGCCAAGGGCGTGCGCGGGATCAATCTGGACAAGGGCGATTATGTCGTGGGCATGCTTGTCTTTCCGCCGGATGTCGATAAGACCGGCGCTAAACTTTTGACGGTTTGCGAGCTTGGCTATGCCAAACGCTCGGATTTTGCCGATTACCGCACGCAATCGCGCGCCGGCAAGGGCATCATTAACGTCAAGATCACCGAGAAGAACGGCAAAGTCGTTGCGGTCCTTTCGGTCGTGGACGACGATCAGATCATGGCGGTCACGAAAAAAGGCATGATCGTGCGTTCATCGCCATCCGAGATCCGCGAGACAGGGCGCAGTGCGGTCGGCGTCAGGCTGATATCATTAGAATCAGGCGATAAAGTGTCGTCAGTCGCCTATTTGGCAAGCAAGGATGAGGAATAATATTTGGGCACAATGTTTTTCTTGACGAACAGGTAGCCCCGAATATAATAGTGCCCTGTTTATCAAATACGCCCCTATTTTCGACCCCATCGTCTAGCCTGGTCAGGACACGAGCTTTTCAAGCTCGGTGCGCGGGTTCAAATCCCGCTGGGGTCGCTTTTATTTTATCGAAAACAATTTCTACCGAGAGAACCAGATTATGCTGAAAATTTACGGATCAGACCTGTCAAGCCCGTCCAATAAAGTGCGTTTCGTTGCCAATTATTTGGGTGTTCAATATGACTACATTGTTGTTAAGCTGCGCGAAGGCGAACAACATCGCCCGGAATTCCTGAAGATCAACCCCGTCGGAAAGATCCCGGCGATCGATGACGAAGGATTTTGCCTTTTTGAAAGCAACGCGATCTGCCGCTATTTAGCGGAT
>CAZLRE010000063.1:0-8556 GCA_964561885.1 uncultured Planctomycetales bacterium
GCCATAACGGCGCAGTCGATGGCAGAAATGATGGTCCTCAACACCGTGGAGCTGGACAGCGCCTAAATTGCAATGTTCAATAATGTCGCGGATAGCGCCTAAAGGCTGGTCCACAAAAATACCGACCGGCGTGACAAACGGCGGAAGTTCCTGGATGATCTTCTTGGCTTTCGCCGGCGCAATAAAACGCGGGCTCTTTTTATAAAAATTAAAACCCAGCGCCGCAGCACCTAGACTTGTCGCCTTGAGCGCGTCTTCCCTGTTCGTTATCCCGCAGATTTTGACTCGTACCATATGCGTCCTTTTCTAAAGAGCACAGGAACACAAGTCACAAGAGCACAAGAAGAACACAAGAAATGTTACTTGTGCTCTTCATGTGCGCCTGTGTTCTTGTGATCTTGTGCTCATGTTTTCCCCATAACCTCTTTAATTTTGCCCCCGATATCTTCCGCCTTCATGAACGTCTCACCGATCAAAACCGCGTGGACACCAAGCTTCCTTAAACGTTTGATATCATCAAAACTGTCCAAACCGCTCTCCGCCACGATCACCTTTCCCTTGGGGATCATCGGTGCCAATCGCTCGCTTGTTTCTTTATCGACAACAAAGGAGTGCAGATTTCTGTTGTTGATCCCGATGATCTCGGCATCGACCGCCAGCGCGCGCTTGAGTTCGTCTTCATCATGAACCTCAACAAGACAATCCAATCCCAGCTTGTGGGCAGTCGACATCAGACGATTCAATTCTTCGTTGCTTAGGATTGCAACGATCAAAAGTACCGCGCTCGCCCCGCACACCGACGCTTCGTAGATCTGATGCTCATGAATGATAAAGTCCTTCATTAATGTCGGAACACGCACTGCATCACTAATATCCCTCAAATAAGCCGGCTTTCCCAAAAAATATTTATCCTCGGTCAACACCGAGATCGCAGCAGCCTGGTTTTTCTCGTAGATCTTGGCGATCTTAAGAGCGTCAAAATCCTCGCGGATGATGCCGCGCGACGGGGAAGCCTTCTTGACCTCCGCGATCTTTAAGACCGCTTTTTTAAAAACGTGATAATGCGAATGTTTGGCCGAATCAATGTTCTTTTTTAAATTCTCGTAATACGCCTTCTTCTCGGATAGAAGCTCGCGTTTATAAACCAGAATATTCTCCAGAAAATCATTAGCCACGTTTTGAGAATTCCTTTAACTGTTCCAACTTGGAAAAAGCTTTCTGGGAATCGATCGAATCCTGGGCCATCATAATGCCTTCAGCGATCGTCCTGGCTTTCTCAGCAGTGTACAATGCGTAAGCGGCATTAATGACAACGATATCCCGACGCGGGCTTTTCTCTCCCTTAAGAACATCCAACGCGATACACACATTATCCTCGATATCACGCACCGCAAGGTCTTCATGCGTCGCGCGGGCAATGCCCATCTCTTCGGGATCGATATCATAACTAACCACGTCCTTGCCGTTAAATTCACTAACAAAGGTTTTGTCGGTCGTTGTGATCTCATCTAATCCGTCATTGCCGTGAACAACAAGCGCGCGCCTTAATCCGAGGTTCTTTAAGACCTCGGCCATCGGCTCGACCAGATCGCGGCTGTAAACCCCCATGACCTGATGCGTGGCCTGGGCCGGATTGGTCAAAGGCCCGAGGATGTTGAAGATCGTCTTCACACCTAGGCTTTTGCGGATAGGCGCGACATTTTTCATGGCCGGATGGAGTTTTTGGGCGAATAAGAACGCGATCCCGATCTCATCCAGACAACGGCCGAGGTTCTGTTCTTCAATATTCAAATTGACCCCAAGAGCCTCCAAAAGGTCCGCGCTTCCGCAGACGCTGGAGACCGAACGGTTGCCGTGTTTGGCCACCGCCACACCCGCGCCCGCGACCACCAACGCGCTTAACGTGGATATATTGAACGTGCCCTTGTGATCCCCGCCGGTACCGCAGGTATCCAGCACAACTTCATGACCGGTCTTAACATTAATGACGAACTGCCGCATGATCTCAACTGCGCCGGTTATCTCCTCGACGGTCGGCCCCTTGTCATTTAATGCCAAAAGATACTGCCCGATCTCATCGTCCGAGGCATGGCCCGACATGATGATCTTCATCACATCCCGGACTTCTTCTCTGGAAAGATTGTAGCGGTTGAGGACTTTGTCGATGTATTTGCGCAAGGAAGTTGTCATTGCAGAGACGGCAGAACAGCTTCATTAATACGGATCACAAATGAAGGAAATTCCGCAGGATATTCATCCCCTCTTTCGTCAAAATGGATTCCGGATGGAATTGCACGCCCCACAAAGGAAGGGTTTTATGGCGAACCCCCATGATCTCCTTGTCGTTGTCCGCTGTCGTAGCCGTAACCTCAAGCTCCTTGGGCAAAGTTTTGGGGTCAATGACCAAGGAATGATAACGCGTGGCCTCGAAGGGATTTTCCAAACCTTTAAAGATCTCACGATTGTCATGGTTGATCTTCGATGTCTTGCCGTGCATGAGCGAACGGGCGTGGATTATGTTGCCTCCGTAAGCATAACCGATGGCCTGATGCCCCAGACACACGCCCAGAATGGGTATCTTGCCGGCGAGCTTTTTAATGATCTCAACGGAAATGCCGGCATCTTCTGGACGTCCGGGACCGGGCGAGATCACGATCTTCTCGGGTTTCATGTTCTCGATCTGAGACACGGTCAGCGCATCGTTGCGAAAGACCTTCATGTCCGCTTTAAGCTCGCCGAAATACTGCACGAGGTTATAGGTGAAGGAATCATAGTTATCGAGCATTAGGATCATAGTTAAACCTTTGGGACACCTTGCTAATCAAGAAATCATATCTGGACACCGAGCCTACTAACAAATCGTCTCAGAACACCCGGACACCGTCTTTGGTGTCCGGATATGCGATTACTCCGCTAGGTGTCCTTTGTGTCCCACTACTATTTTTTGTTCTGCTAGGTGTCCGTTAATTATTCTTTCTCTCTCCACACCTTGGCGCCCAAGCCCATGAGTTTCTTATCCAGATCCTCATAGCCGCGTTCAAGGTGATAAATGCGGTGAATATCGGTCCTGCCTTTGGCAGCCAGACCAGCGATGACTAATGCGGCGGATGCGCGAAGGTCGGAGGCCATGACCGGCGCGCCGTAAAGCTGCTTAACGCCTTCAATGATGGCGACCCCGCCTTCACGGCGGATCTGGGCTCCCATACGGTTGAGCTCAGGGATATGCATGAAACGGTCCGGAAAAACTTTATCGGTAATGACCGTGACCCCGGGGACGATCGACATCAAAGCCGCGTATTGGGCTTGAAGGTCCGTCGGAAAACCGGGATGCGGATAGGTCGTCATGGACACGGGTTTTAAATTGCGTCCCGGTTTCACATGAATGACATCTCTGTCTTTCTCGATCGTGACACCGACCTGGTTGAGTTTATCAACAAGCGCCGACATCTGATTAAGATGCACATCGCGGATGGTGATATGACTGCGCGTGGCCGCGGCCATCAAAATGAACGTGCCGGCCTCAATGCGGTCGGGCGACATTCTATAGCTGACACCTTCTAAACGGCGGACACCGTTGATGGTGATCTTAGGCGTTCCCTGCCCTTCGATCTTGGCGCCCATATCGCTTAAGAAATTCCCGAGATCTTCGATCTCCGGTTCGCACGCCGCCGACTCAATAACGGTCTGCCCGTGGGCCAACACCGCCGCCATCATGACATTCGCGGTCGCAAGGACCGATGAACCGAAAACACCGCCCAGATACACATGCGCGCCCTTTAACCTTGGAGCAACCGCGTTAACATAACCGCCTTCCATCGTCGTCTTGGTCCCTAACGCCAGGATCCCTTTCATGTGAAGGTCTACCGGACGCACGCCGATGATGCATCCGCCGGGCATGGACACTTTGGCCTTTCCGAGCTTGGCCAACAGCGGACCCAGCACGCAAAACGAACCGCGCATGGTAGACACGAGATTATAATCCGCCACATGATTAAGCGTGCCGTTGGATGTGATCATGATCTTGTCTTTGGAGATCTCGACATTCTTGCCCAGGGACCTTAATAGTTTAAGCATCGTCGTCGTATCGCGCAGCTTGGGGACATTTTTGATCTCGCACGGTTCATCCGTCAAAAGCGTTGCGGCCAGAATCGGCAAAGTCGCGTTCTTAGAACCGCTGACCTTGATCTCACCTTTGAGCGGTTTCCCGCCTTCGATCACAAATTTTTCCATAAAACTCCTGTTATCTGATTTTCAATTTGACCAATAGAAATCCTGCGTCACTTCGTTGCGCAGGATGAGCTCTCGGGTGAGGTTTACCAATAACTCCCGATGTCTCACACAATCAATTGAGCTTTGACGATCCTGTCCCTTTGATTGAAATCTTGACTGGCCTGTATATTAACAAAAGACCCTTGGCCGGTCAAAAGGTTCTCCAGTGATTTTCCCTGCGAGTCGCCGATCTCGAAAAAAATCCAGCCGCCGGGTTTCAGGACATAAAATGCGTTACGGATGATGTGTTCATAAAACTTAAGCCCGTCCTTGCCCCCATCCAAAGCTTGTGCTGGTTCTTTACGGACATCCAGGGGAAGACCGGCCATATCAGCGGACTTTACGTAAGGCGGATTCGAAACGATCACCGAAAAATGCCGGTGATACGGATTATCTTCTCCCAGCCATTTGAAAACATCCGCTTCAATAAAATCGATCCTTGAAGAAACATTGTTCAAAGATGCGTTTTCTTTTGCCAAACCCAAAGCGTTTCTGGACACATCGATCGATACGGCCTTCAGCCCGGAACTATGCTTCACAAGGGAAACAGGAATGTTGCCGGACCCTGTTCCGATATCCAGAAGACGCACATCGTCTTGAGTTGGTTTTATAGTCTTAAGATGCTTGAGGACCTCTTCAACCAAAAGTTCAGTTTCCGGCCGCGGGATCAATACACGCGAATCAACCTTAAAGGGAAGCCCAAAGAATTCACACTCCCCCAAGATGTATTGCAAAGGCTCGCCTTGAGTGCGGCGATCCATGATCTCTTTGAGCCGTTGACTGTCTTGGGAAGTTAATATGGGAGGATCTGCATACAATTGCGCCCTGCTGCATTTGAATATGTGCGTTAATATAAGCTCCTTCTCAGTCATATTCTAAGGAACAACCCTTTGACGTAGTTTTAAAAAAGCTGCTTCGAGAGTCTTTGTTGTAGCTATGCCGAAAACACAGGCCACGACCACATAAGCCGCAGCGAGCCATTTGAACCCTGTGCGTAAGTAAAAATCCAGAAACAACAAAATAAGAATGTAATGCCATAAATAAATTCCATAAGAACATTGTCCCAGGAACTTGAGCCATGGATGATCGAGGATCGCACATAAGGGCCTGAACCCTAAGACCCCGGACATCATCAATAACCCCGATGAGATGTAAACAAGTGTATGGCTCCACCACAGTACACTGGAATATGTATTAAAAACAAAGACAAACAAAGTCGCGCCCAAGATCAGAAACACAATCCGGATCATGCCGATCCATTGTTTTCTTTGACTGATGTTCTCATAAACGAAGCGTAGTAAACATCCGAAGATCAACGCATCGAATCTCACATGAGTGTATTGCCAAAGATGATGCTTATAAAGATCCTCCAATCCCAATCCTTGAAAAGAAACAAAACGCGCCCAGTTACCCGCAAAGATCGCCAATAAAAGGATCCAGACAATAAACATCCTGCGCTGGCGAACATCCTTGGTTAGGCACGTGACCGCCCAAAACACGCACGGCAAAACAAAATAGAAATGTTCTTCGACGGCAATGGACCATAAATGTCCCAATACGCCCAGGGGAACGACATAATTCTGAAACATGAGGAAATAACTCACATAGGTTATGGGGCGTCGAATTTCGTGCAGATAGGCGTAGTTAAAGGCCATGCTTACCATGACTGCTGCGAAATATTGCGGCAATATCTTAAATGCACGTCTCAAATAAAACCGCTTCACGCGGATCTTCCCCCCGAGATCTTCCGCCAAGAGTCCTGTGATCAAAAAACCGCTGATCACGAAAAAGAAATCGACCCCCAAAACACCCAGTTTGCAAAACCGGGAAGCAATGACAGTCAAAACATCTGTATTTGCGGGTAAAATAAAGGGAAACCCTAACCAAAGATGATGAGACAAAACCGACAACATGGACAAGGCACGAAGTCCATCAAGGGCTGGAAAATATTGATTGCTTTTATCCATATCGATAGGACAGAAGCGTCAAATTCATTTATTAGACCTTTTCCTTGGACTCGTTTTCGGCGGCGATCAGGGCGTCGGTCAATTCATCCAGATCACCGTCCAACACTTTCTCCAATTGGTGGGTCGTAAATCCGATGCGGTGATCGGTGATGCGGCGGTCGGGGAAATTATAGGTCCGGATCTTCTCGCTGCGGTCGCCGGAGCCGACCTGGGCTTTGCGTTCCTGGGCGGCTTTGGCATTCACATCGCTTTGCATCTTATCCAGAATGCGGGCCCGGAGGATGCGCATGGCCTTGGCGCGGTTCTTCAATTGTGAACGTTCATCTTGACAGGCCACGACCGTTCCGGTCGGCAAGTGAGTGATGCGCACCGCTGAATCGGTCGTATTGACCGACTGCCCGCCCGGGCCTGATGAACGGTACACATCGATCTTCAGGTCCGTCGGCACAATGACCAAATCCACTTCTTCGGGCTCGAATAAGACAGCGACCGTTGCCGCTGAAGTGTGAATGCGTCCGGAGGCCTCCGTCTTGGGAACGCGTTGAACGCGGTGGGTACCGCTCTCCCATTTCAACCGCTTGGCAACATCTTTGCCGCTTAACGAAAAAACAACTTCTTTGATGCCCTCGGCTTCGGACTGGGCGATGGACATTAATTCCAATCTCCATCCCTTAAAATCAGCGTATTTGGAATACATGCGGTAAAGGTCGCCGGCGAATAAAGAGGCTTCCAGACCGCCGGTCCCGGCGCGGATCTCGATGATGATATCCCGCTGGTCGGCAGCATCCGGAGGATTGAGAGCTTCGTTGATCGCTTCGGTAAGCGTTGACAGTTTGGCTTCCAGGTCAGGAAGCTCCAGACGGGCAAGCTCCTCAAGATCCTTATCGTGTTTGGCCTTAAGGATGTCTTTTAACTCGGCGATGTGCTTGGACGTGCGTGTGTAGTCGCGGTAGAGTTGGATCGTGGGACCAAGATCGGCAAATTCTTTGGCGAGCTTTTGGTATTGGGCCTGATCAGCAGCAACTTCCTGATCAGCCAGCTTGACTTCCAGCTCTAAGAAACGTTCCTGCTGTTTCTTAAGCTTAAGAAGATCATTTTCCTTTAGCATAACGCTTCTTGAATCTGTCGATGCGTCCGGCGGTATCGACCAGCTTCTTTTCACCCGTGAAGAACGGATGGCACTGGCTGCAGATCTCAACACGGATGCTCTTTTTGGTAGCACGGGTGTGGATCACGTTCCCGCACGCGCAGGTGATGGTGGCTTGTTCGTAATTCGGATGTATATCGGCTTTCATTTTCGTCTCCTACAGGCTAAATTTAACGATTTTAGGGACACTGCTTTGAGGCTCATTTCCCGCCTAAACAGGCCGCTAATATAGCCTATTTATTCATATTTTGCAAGAATTCTTCATTGCTCTTGTATTTGCCCAGCTTATCGATCAAAAGCTCCATGGATTCGGCCGAATTCAGGTCATTGATGGCCTTACGCAGCAGCCAAACACGCTGAAGGTCGTCCGATTTGACCAGAAGCTCTTCATGGCGGGTGTTGGAGCGTTTGATGTCAATGGCCGGATAAATACGGCGCTGGAACAGGTTACGGTCAAGCTGCAACTCCATGTTACCCGTACCCTTGAACTCTTCGAAGATGACTTCATCCATGCGGCTGCCGGTATCGACCAGCGCGGTCGCGATGATCGTCAGGCTTCCGCCTTCTTCGATCGCGCGCGCGGTCCCGAAAAAGCGCTTGGGTTTATGAAGCGCGTTGGAGTCCACACCGCCGGAGAGGATCTTACCTGAGTGAGGAACGACCGTGTTATAGGCACGGGCCAAACGGGTGATGGAATCCAGCAGGATCACAACGTCGCGCTTGTGTTCCACCAAACGGCGCGCCTTTTCCAGAACGATCTCAGCGATCTGGACGTGACGTTCCGCCGGCTCATCAAAGGTTGAGGCAATGACCTCGCCTTTGACACTGCGCTGCATGTCGGTGACTTCTTCCGGGCGCTCATCGATCAAAAGAACAATAAGTATGACCTCCGGATGGTTCTGCGCGATCGAATTGGCGATCTTCTGCATGAGCACGGTTTTACCGGAATACGGCGGCGCGACCAGAAGCGCACGCTGGCCTTTTCCGATCGGCGTTAAAAGATCCATGACCCTCATGGATATTTCTTTAGGTTCCGTCTCAAGCTTCAACCGTTCCTTGGGATAAAGCGGGGTCAGGTTATCGAAGAAGATCTTGTCCTTACACTTCTCCGGATTTTCAAAATTGACCGCTTCCACTTTTAAAAGGGCAAAATACTTCTCACCTTCTTTGGGC
>CAZLRE010000064.1:0-8496 GCA_964561885.1 uncultured Planctomycetales bacterium
TGATGCGCTTGTGATACTTGAGCACAAAGAACACGACCGCGGTGAATAAGACCAAATTGGTGATGTTAAACGTTTTCCAGACAATGTCCTTGGATTGGAATCCCGACGGCGCCATCAAAAGGATGCAGATCCAAACCCCCAACGTCCATACCAGGCTGATATCCTCGGAGGAACGCCGCTTAACGATCCGCATGATCAAAGGGATGTTAAAAAACGGCATAACCACCGCGCAGATGAGAGAAATTGTTTCAAGAATACTCATAATAACCTTTCATATCCGTCATTGCGACGAGCCCCGAAGGGGCGAGGAAGCAATCTTATGCGCGAATAAGTTTGCTTCGCTCAACGCTTTCTTTAACGCAAGTTTCGCTCGCAATGACGTTACTGTTTGTTTCAATTAATACAACATCTACTGAACCGATGAAAACCTGACCAATGTCTTTAATCTGCGTTCAACCTCGGCCATGGTCAACGGCGCGGTTTTGGCCATGCCGAATCCCTCAACATTAAACGAAGCCAGCGTGGTCGCGTACAAAAGCGCTTTTCGCAAACTTTTTTCATCGACTTTCTTGACCTTGCTTAGATATCCCATCAGGCCGCCGGCAAAGGTGTCTCCCGCGCCCGTCGGATCGAACACCTTTTCCACCGGATAGGCCGGAAAAGAGAACATCATATTCTTGGAATAGAACAAAACCCCGTGCTCGCCTTTCTTGACAACGACCATTTTCGGGCCCATTTGAGAAAGACGCTTGGCGGCCTTGATCAAATTGTGCTCTCCGGTTAAAGCTCTCGCTTCGGCATCGTTGGCGACGAACAGGTGCACACGCTTCATCAAACGTTTTAACGACGCGAGCTTAATGTTGATCCAAAGATTCATGCTGTCCAAACCGATGAGCTGGGGTTTTCTTAACATCGACAGCAGTTTCATCTGCATATCCGGGTCGAGATTGGCTAAAAATACGTTCGGGATCTCCTTTTGATGCTCGGCGATCTGCGGAACATAACTTTCCAGGACACCCAGTTCGGTCGCCAGCGTCAATGCCGTATTAAGGTCCCCTTTTTTATATTCCCCCTGCCAGCGGAATGTTTTTCCATCGCCTATCTTAAGGGAGGTCAGGTCAATGCCTTTGCGTCTTAAGAACGCGAGGTGCTTATCCGGAAAATCACCGCCGACAACGGCGATCAAATGCACATCGGTAAAAAGCCGCGCGCTCATGGAAAAATGCGCTGCCGAACCGCCCAACATATCCTTCTTCGCTCCCGACGGTGTTTTAACATGGTCAAGCGCGACGGTCCCTAAGACAATTAAACTCATTTGTTGCTTCCTTTCTATAAATAGAACAAATCAAAAATCTGTAGAGGCGGGTTTAAAACCCGCCCCTACATTATTCGCCTATGATTTTAACCAATACCCTTTTGGCCCTACGGCCGTCAAATTCGCCGTAAAAGATCTGCTCCCACGGCCCGAAATCCAGTTTACCTTTGGTGACCGCGACCACGACTTCCCGCCCCATAACCTGACGCTTCAAATGCGCGTCCGCATTGTCCTCACCGGTGTCGTTGTGGCGGTATTGATTGACCGGTTCGTGCGGGGCCAGCTTCTCAAGCCATTTGTCATAATCATGCAAAAGTCCTGATTCATCATCATTGATGTAAACACTGGCCGAGATATGCATGGCATTGACCAGGCACAGGCCTTCTTTAATGCCGCTTTTATCGATCGCGTCCTGAACCTGATCGGTGATGTTGATGTATTCCCGGCGGGTTTTAGTGTTGAACCAAAGTTCTTCGCGATAATTTTTCATTTAATCGATCCCCAAGTCCTTTACAATTCGCGCTTCTTTCGTTACTTTCTCAAGCTTTACACCCGCTTGTTGAACGATCACGGAACGCAAAGATCCCCAAACTTCTTCTTTGTTCAATGGTTTCAAACATCCACCCGATTTCTCTTCCACTTTTACCAAAATGACATTGTAAAGATCCTCAACAGTCACTATTTTTCCTGCTTCTCGATCGGAAATCACTATTTGAAATTTCTCCTCTACTGCCATCAATAATTCAACACTATCCAACCCCATGATTTCCCCAATAACTTGTTTTATCGTTCGGTGCTTTATCTTTCTAACGCCGTCTAAAACGCCTGCTTGATCCCGAACCAGAAATGCGTGTCATCCTCATCATCGCTGATCGCGCGCGCGGCATCGACGCGCACAATGATCTCCTCCAGGAACGAACCGACCGTCATATGCAGACGCAAACCCACACCGGCATCGCGGCGGAGCTTCGAGTTCTTGAAGCTGTCATACCAGCTCTGTCCGGCGTCAAAGAAACCGACTCCGCTGATTTTCCTAAGTCCGATGATGTTATCAAAGAAATTCAGGTTCAGGCGGCTGATGATCGGAAAGCGATATTCCACGCTTCCCAATAGCGCGTTGGCCCCGCGCACGGTCTTGCGGTCGAACCCGCGCAGTCCGTCAATGCCGCCCAACTCAAAAAGGTTCTTGTCATCCTCACTTCCCCAGCCGTATTTGGCGCGCACGGCCAGTTTGCTCTGACGGGTCACCGGCTGAAAAACGCGGTAATCCAAAGACGCGCGGGTGAACTGCTGGGTGGCGCCGAGAAAATGGCCGGAATTCTCAATCAGCGCATCAACCGTGTATCCTTCGCGCGGATCGGGATAGGGACGGCTGCGGCCCAGATGAAGCGCTGTTCCAACGATGGCCTCTTCTTTTCTTAAATAAGACGTGTTCGTGATGGCTTCTGATCCGCCGAAAGATTTGGTTTGTTTAAGGCTTTGATTGCGGATCAAATACAGGCTGATGTGGTCATTCACATCCGTCAAACCATACGCCGCGGGCCATAATTCGTGGCGGAGAAACATTTTTCCGGTCACTAGGTCCTCATCGCCGTCATCATGATCAGTGCGGTTCTTGACCTCAACGCCGAAGGTCATCAGCCGGTTAAGCACATTGTGCAGCTCATAACCGACACGGGAGGTGTGCCACTGCTCGTTTAAGTCATAGGAAGTCGCGCCGTAAAGGATCTGGTCGTACGGTTTCTGGATAGAGGTTTTGACGCCGATCCCGTCGGATATCTCCGGGCCAACAACAACGTTATAGGAATCTTCCGGCAAAAATAACGGCAAGTCATATAGCGGATAATACAGCGGCACGGCTTTAAAATGCACGCGGCGCGGCCAATGATCGTTAGTGCGGTCAATATCAAGCCACTTGCCTTGAGGGTCAAGGCGCACGCGTTTGATGCGCTGGCCGCCCCCGGCATCGATGGTTTCCCGCTTGGCGGATGCCTCCCACGTGAGGTCTTTTTTGCTTCCATCCGCAAATTCAACCTGGACATCAACAGGCATCGCAATGCCGCCGCGGTTCTTAAGCGTGATCCTCTGTCCTTTAACGCCCGCGACCGCGACATCAAATTTCTTGGCATTATGCAGCCAGCTGTTAAAGAAATCAGTCAGCTCCTTGCCGCTTTCTTCCTGGGCGATGCGTTTGAAATCATCCAAGCTCAGATTGCGGTGGACGTATTCCTTAAACACGCGGCTGTAAACTTTATAAAACGCCTCGTTCCCTATGAACTGCTTGAGCATACCGACGACGATCGAACCCTTACCGTAGGCCAATGAGAAAATGCTGCTGGGTTCTGTGTAGCCGGAAAGTTTGTCGATGATGGGATGGTCCAGTCCCTGGCGGGCCATGATCTTGTAACGCACACCGCCGGTGGTGCGAAATGACAATTGCGGGAAGAACATCTGAAGCCATTTGGGTAAGCGGCTGAATTCCACAATATCGGCGTTCGGCCCGTATTTGTGCTCGAGATATTCCAGCAAGAAGAATGAATTGAACCCTTCCTCCATCCATATCTCTTTGAAGCTGTCAATACCCAGAATGTTGTAGAACCACTGGTGCCCGGTCTCATGCGCGATCAAGAAATCAAAATAACGCGGTAGAAATTTGGGAAGATCGTAAACGCGCGTGTCGATGAAGATCAGATTCGACATCTGCTCACCGCCGTAACCAAGATACACCGGCGCGATGCTGTAGGTCTTATACGGATAACCGCCGAATTTTTCGCCGTAATACGTCATGATGCCCTTGGCATTCTCGAGCGCTTCGCGGCCCCGTTCTTCACGCCCCGGAAGATAATAGGACTTGATCGTCGTTGTCCCCAACTGACTCTCAACAAACTGATAATCCTGGCTCATGGCAAGCGTAAATTCCCGCACAGGCACAGGAGTTTCAAGTTCCAGAGTTTTAGTTTTGCCGGAATTTTCTTCCTTGATGAGATCGCCGGTATGAATAACCGTTTGCTCGGATGGGACCGTGAGGCGCACGCGGTAGTGGGCTGATTCGCTGAAGAACGGACGATGGAACGGATAGAACGGATAATTACTCCAGCCGTTGGAATCATAGACCGACAGAATGGGATACCACCGCGACAAAGCCGTGATGCGTTCATTGTAGCCGAAACGCCCGAAAGCATGCGGAATGCCGACGGTAAAATCCATATCGACGGCCACCGACTCACCCGGGCCAAGAGGTTTTGTGAGTACTACCTTGAGGATCGTTTTATCTTCTCCTTCGATCACAAACTGAAGGTCGTTCCCGTTCTGGGATACATTCTGGACATTAAAAAGATCTTTGGGAAATCCGTCCGGATAAGGGTCGACTTTAAAATAGCCGGCGTAACGCAGCAGGAATGCTTTTTCACGGGGAGTGTAACTGCGGTTGGGATAAATATGAAAGTACAGCGCGTCCGTTGCGGCCGCCGTATTATTAGTGAATGTGACTTTCTGGTGGGCGCTGATCGTCTTGGAAACCGTGTCGACCGCGGCATCGATCTCGTAACTCGGACGGCCGGCTGACCATACTGCCGGAACAACGCAGAAGACTGCCCACAGAGCAACACCCATCATCCGGCATATCAGCATTCCCGATCTCTTCACGTTTATTCCTTTTTCCCGGGTAATGATATTTTGGATGAACGATGTTTTTTCTGAACGTCTTTGAGGTATTGGCGGAATTGCGCGTCGGTCATGAGATTGGCAAGATCGACGTCGTTAACGAGATGATCAAAATCATCATAGCCCAGATCAATAGCGCGCCGGATCGCGTTTAAGGCCGCGTGCTGGTCATTTAAAAGCGAATAACTGCAGGCGAGATTGTAAAAGATAACCGGATCTTCCGGTCGAAGTCTCGAAAGACGTTCGTCGAGCTCAAGACCTTCCCGAAACATCCCCTTTTTCGTGTACAGATCCGCCAGGGCCATCATGGTCTCGATGAAATCCGGCGCTTCACGAAGGATGTTCTCATAGAAGCGGATCTCGAAGTCGATGTCGTTGTTGGGTTGGTTTTTAGCCATGATAAATGGATTGCACAGATTTGAATTACACGCCAGTAAAGATTACACAGATCAAAATAATATATCGCGATTAGATTCCTACTTTTCTTGATTTAATTACTTGCCATTTCTTGATAAAACAATTGAGCGGCGAATAACTTGTCTCCCCAATAACTTCTATCTGTGCCATCTTGACTGGCTATCAGTTGGAATCTGTGTAATCACTTATTTAAATATATTTTCATCCGCGCAATGGCTTCTTTGAGGTTCTCATAACTCGATGCATACGAGATCCTCACGAACCCTTCACAAGATTTTCCGAAAGCGACACCCGGAACGAGCGCGACCTTTTGTTCTTTCAAAAGGTTCTGGGCGAAGTCCATGGAACTCTCGCCGGACTTCTTGATCGACGGAAAAGCGTAAAAAGCGCCCTCAGGCATGTGGCATTCCAGGCCGATCTCATTGAGCTGTTCAACGATGAATTTCCGGCGGCGCTGATATTCCTGCTTCATGCGTTCTGTTTCTTTAGAACCATTGATGATGGCTTCGCGCGCGGCGATCTGGCCCGTGATGGGGGCGCACAGCATGGTGTATTGATGGATCTTGGTCATGGCCGCGATCACATCTGCCGGGCCGCACGCCCAGCCCATGCGAAAACCGGTCATGGCATACACCTTCGAGAAGCCGTTCAAATAAACGATCCTCTCCTTCATGCCGGGCAGTGTTGCCATCGGCGTGTGCGGATAATCATACGTTAATTCATCATAAACCTCGTCGGTAATGACCAGGATGTCGAGCTTCTTGGCCACAGCCGCGAGCGCCAAAAGTTCCTTCTTGGTGTAAGAAGCGCCCGTGGGATTAGAAGGATAACCCAGCAGGATCGCCTTAACATCCTTGGTGTATGCTTTCTCAATGTCCTTGGGGCCGATCTTGAAGTTCGTTTTCGCGCTCGTGGGAATGGTGACCGGAACACCGCCGGCCAAATGCACGACCGCGGTGTAAGCCACATAATACGGTTCCGGGATGATCACCTTATCTCCAGGATTCAAGACCGCGCGCATGACCAGATCCAGTCCTTCGCTCACACCGACGGTGATGAGGATCTCTTCCTCAAAATCATAATCAAGCTTGTATCTGGTCTTTAAGTGCTGGGCGATCGCCTTGCGCAATTCCGGCATGCCCTTGTTGGACGTGTACGACGTCGAACCCTGTTCGAGCGAGGATATCGCTTTTTCCCGGATGTGCCAGGGAGTCACGAAATCCGGCTCCCCGACCCCTAAGGAAATAACGTCTTTCATGCCGAGCACAAGGTCGAAAAACGCCCTTATCCCCGACGGAGCCAATTCTTGGACGCGTTTGGATGTTTGCATGGAAAACCCTTCTAAGTTCTTACGGCGAAATGTTTAATCGTTTATGTTTGATGCTGCGTTTAAAAACCTGCCCGTCCTCTTTGTACGACTTTAACAGAAAATGGGTCGCTGTCTGGCGGACGTTAGGCATGGGCGATAATTTGGAGGCCACGAACTCGGCCACGGTCTGGATGGAATCCCCCTCAACGATCACCAGAAGATCATACCCGCCGGAAACCAGATAACAGCTTTTGACTTCCGGAAAATTATAGATGCGCTCGGCGATGGAATCAAAGCCAAGGTCCTTCTGCGGCATGATGCCTACCTCAATGAGCGCGCGCACATAATTTTTGGAATTTTCCACCGATTCCCGGTTGATGACCGTTTTGTAATGCATGATCACACCGTTGTCTTCGTAGTCCTTGATGGCCTTTTTCACCGCCTCGGGAGTTTTGCCGGTCAGCTTGGCGATCTCCTGGGGCGTGCGACGGGCGTCCTTTGACAGAATTTCAAGTATGTCGTCCATACACCGCTCCTTTGATTGGTTGTATAAATTACAATCCTGTAGGGGATGGTTTAAAACCATCCCCTACATGTTTTATTTACCTTTCATGGCCTTGAGTTTATCAGCCTGATACTCCATCCTCTTAACCCGCGTTCTTAAAATGGCAATGTTCTCGCGCAGATATCCGATCTCTTCGTTCAACTGGATATTGGCCGCGTCAACCGCCGAGATCTGTTCGACCAATTCCTTGACGCGCGCATTGTCGATGCCCAGCTTTTCGCTCTTTTGATATTCGTGGATCTTCGCGAGCAACCGCTCATTCTCAGAAGCCATGTCCTCTTTTTGTTTAGTAAGAATCTCGATCTGTTCTTTGACCGTGAAACCCGACTAGCCGGTCATGGATCTCTGTATGTCCTCGAGCCCGGCGATCTCGCGGCTTAACTCCTCGATCTCGTTTCGCAATGCCGCAACGTTAGGGTCAAGCTGTGTCTTTTCGCTTTTGATCTGCAGGATCTTCTGCATCAGCTCTTTCTCGTTTTGCGACTGGCTTAAGATCTTCGCTTCCAGAATGTCGCGTTCTTCCTGCAGGGCCAGTAATTGGTCCGAGACGTCATTAATGCCCATCAATTTTAATTTTGATCTGGCGACCGATATCTTCTGCTCAAGGTATTTGATCTTGGCGTCATACCCCATCAATTCGTTATTCTTGATGCCGAGACGCTCCCGGGCTTCACGGTCCTGCGCCGAAACTTTTGCATCCCATACTTTCTCGTCAGATAATTCTTTAAGCCCGCCGACTTTGGCGGAGAGCTCCTGGTTGATCTTTTCTTTCTCGTTAACTTCCGCCTCGAGCTTCGGGAGTTCGCTTTCCAATTCACGCTGTTGGATGCTCAGACGCGCGTTCTGCGCCATGAGATCATTGACCTGCTTTTGCAAGGCCTCAAGATCGCCCTGCCATAGGGGCTGATACTCTTCGCGGTCCCGGCGTTTGGAGGCTTCCTGCATCAATTCGGCCTTGATCTCCGCGATCTCGGAGGCAACGCTGTTGGTCTCTTGGCCCCAGGAAATCCCGACGAACGTATTTAATAATACGATATTTAATATCAATATTATTTCATTGGATTTCATACCGCCCCATTATAACGACAGAGCCGGTAATGGGCAAGATATTACTCGGCGGGTTGGCCCCATCAAAGGCCTAAACCGCAGCTGTCAGGGGCTTTAGGAGTGTCGCAGTCGCCGGGGCCTTTTTCAGGTACCAACTGCGCAATTGATAGGTCATATCGC
>CAZLRE010000065.1:0-8124 GCA_964561885.1 uncultured Planctomycetales bacterium
GGCCCACGCCTTTGAGCGAGATCAATTCCAATAATTCTTCTTTGATGCCGTAGCGGATGCGGTTGCGCAGATGTTCGATGGTGAAGGTGAGATTCTTATACTGGAACAATTCGGCGATCAATCCGGCGGCGTACAAAAGCCATTGGGCCGATTCGGTGTGTCGGTAGATATCTCCCGGTCCGATGCCGAAGGAATCGCAGATCGTTTCCTCTTTTTCTTCCGAGATCCACTGATCGAGCATCCAGGTCGTCTTGATCGTCGAGTAATAGGTGTACATGTCCTCCAGCATGGCCACATCTTCCTGTGTCATGACCAGTTCATCTTCGCATTTGGATGTGAATTCCTCTATAAGCTCATAATCCGCTTTGCCCACACTTAACAGTTCGCTGTCCGGACAGCACGTCAACAGATGCAGCAGTCCGATGTGCGAGAATGATTTTCCGTCGTGGATCTTTTTAAGCCCGTCGCGCAGGGTGAGACTTGTCAACGGATCGATATACAGCCGGCTGGTATGGCTGCCGAAGGGGGTTGCGAAATAACGGAACCCGCTTTTTTCAATGAACCCTTTTTCGTGCAGGAATTCAAAGATATTGCCGATGAGTTCGATCAAATTCGGCGTCAGTTTTTGATAAGCCAGGAACGTGTGGCTGATGAACTCGAGCATGCCGTTGACGTCGTGCACATAGCCTGAGGCGATCGAGGAGAGCACATGGATGCGAAGAACGCTCTCATGTCCGAGCTTGGAGGTGACAGGTTCCGGCTCTGCTAAGATGTATTTATCGAACAGGGCGTGAGATTCCGAAAGCGATTTGGCCATGAGAACAGCCTCGCCGTGGTCGTCGTATTGCGGACGCCCCGCCCGGCCGGCGCATTGTTTATATTCGGAGGTGGGAATGTAGGTCGAGCCGATGCCGCTGGTATAGCGTTTGGTGTCGCGGATGACCGCCCGTCGGGCCGGAAGGTTGACGCCCGCGGCCAAAGTCGGTGTCGAGCAGATGACCTTGATCACATTGCGCCGGAAAAAATCTTCAATGAGCTGGCGCTGATGCGGTTTGAGACCGGCATGATGGAACGCGGCGCCCATGCGGATGGTGTCAGCCAGTTTGCGGCAGACCTTGGTCGAATCCGGGTCGCTTTCAATGTCATCGGCGATCTCTTTGAGCATGGCCTTGTCATCGCCTGTGAGCGTCTTGACGATCGATTTGGCGACCTCGCGGCTGCAGGCCTGGGCCGAACGCCGGGAATTGACAAAAACGAGGACCTGTCCTCCGCCGCGGATGGTATCCAAACACAATTTGCTGACGTCATCGGGCGCTTCTTCTTTGAGGATCTTCACCGCGCTGTTGTCGAAATTGATGCGGTCGTTGTAGAACACGCCTTCGCGTAGCGGAATGGGCCGCCACTGGCTGTAGGTCAGTTTGGCGTTGAGCCATCCGGCGATCTCGTCGGCATTTTTGATGGTCGCGCTTAAGGCCAGAAACTGGATGGACGGATTTAACTGTTTGATGCGCGTGATCAATATTTCCAGCGTCGGCCCGCGGGACCCGTCATTGATGAAATGGATCTCATCGAGCACGATCGCGGTCAACGATTCGATCAACCACTGGGCCCGGGAACGCAGGAGGGAATCCACTTTCTCGGCGGTCGCCACAATGATCTGGTAACGGCTCAGGAATTTGCTGGGGGAATCCAGATCGCCGATGGCGATGCCGACTTTTATTCCGAGAGGTTCGTACTTGTTCTTGAAATCATGGTATTTCTCGGATGCGAGCGCCTTTAACGGCGCGATGTAAAGGCATTTGCCGCCGTCGTGCAGGATGGACTTGAGCATCACAAGCTCGGCAATGAGCGTTTTACCTGCCGCGGTCGGAACAGCCATGACCAGGTTTTGTTTGTTCAGGATGCCTTTGCGCACGGCATCGGCCTGAGGCGGGTGAAGCGTCTTTATCCCGGAGGCGGTCAAGGCGTTGATGGCCTGTGCCGGAAAGTTGTGTTCTTCGAGTATGGTTTTGAGATCCATGATCTTTAAAATTCCGACCCTGATTTAAGTGGCGTTGCTCTAAAAGACATGTTTTTCTAACACAAATGGGTGGGGTTGTCAATCCGACGGATTTTTTATTATATTTAATATTATTTATAAAGAGTTTTAAGGGTTGACGCTCTTTTGAGGCCTTACTATAATCACATTGTCCTATGCGTATCGTTATTCAAAGGGTCAAACAAGCTTCTGTTTCCGTCGACAACCAGGTCATCGGACGCATTGCCGCGGGCATGCTTTTATTATTGGGTGTGGCGAAAAGTGATGAGCCTGCGGATGCGGACAAGTTAGTCGAGAAGGTTTCCGAGCTTCGCATTTTTGAAGACCCCCAGGGCAAGATGAATCTTTCTGCCGGTGACGTCCGGGGCGAATTTCTGGTCGTTTCCCAGTTCACTCTTTACGGCGATTGCCGCAAAGGCCGTCGGCCTTCGTTTGATGATGCGGCCGACCCTCAAAAGGGGGAGATGCTGTACAACTTATTTGTTGAAGAACTGAGAAAAAAAGGATTTAAAGTCGAGACCGGCCGTTTCCGGGCGATGATGGATGTCGCGCTCGTTAATGACGGACCGGTGACTTTGATTATTGATAGCAAGAGTGGTAACGCAAACTTTTAGCATGAGGTGGTAACGCGGCGTTTTAGCATGGGGTGGTAAGTGGTAAGCTCAGAGGTAAGTCATACCACTCAACGTACCACTTACCACCGATTTGCAGTTAATACGCTATTCCTCTTACCACTCTAAGGTCTTTAGTATGCAAATCATCGACACCCATGCCCATCTCGATCATGTTCCTGATAACATCAATGCCTTGGCCAGGGCAAACGAGGCCGGGGTCACGGATATCATCGCTGTCTCGACGGATTTGGCGGCAATCCGCAAGAATCTGGAGCTCAAGAGATCTTGCCAGGCGCCCCGTGTCCATGTGGCTTTCGGTGTTCATCCGGGTGAGATCAAGATTGATGAGCTGGATGCTACGTTTGAATTTATCCGGGAAAATATCGCTCAGGCTGTTGCGATCGGCGAAACAGGATTGGATTATTGGTACAAATGGGCGCGCAAAAATGACGATGAAAAGAAAAAGCAGAGAGACTCGTTTCAGAAGCATCTTGAGCTGGCTTATGAGTTTCAATTGCCGGTCGTCATCCACAGCCGCGGGGCGTGGGAGGATTGTCTGGCTATGACACAATCGACCGGCGTCAAACGGGCGCTGTTTCATTGGTACAGCGGTCCGGTCGATATTCTAGAAAGGATCCTGGCGGCGGGGTTTTATGTCTCATGTTCGCCAAGCGTTGGTTACAGTCCGCAGTCGCGCGAGGCCATGAGCCATGCGCCGATCGAGCGGACATTGATCGAGACGGATAGTCCGGTGTTTTATAATCAACCTGAAGATGGTTTTCAGGCTGAACCCAAAGATGTGTGGCGCACGCTTAAAGCTTACGCCGCTTTAAAAAACATGTCCCAAGAGGAGGCGCTTAAGCGCCTGAATGATAATGCCCAAACATTCTTCAGGATCTGATGACAGCATTACTCCGTCCGGTGAATTTTTGCGTTTTCGCCGCCGCAGATGGTTGGTGCTGCTTTTTGTGTCGATCGTTCTGGCTGTCGCGGTCTATGTTTTATTAAAACCCAAGACCTTGTCTGTGGCCGCGGCGATGCCGTCGGGCGCCATGATCTACGCGCGTCTGGACCATCTGCTTGACCACATGAAGGCGTTGCGTTCATCCAAATTCTGGACGGGCATATCGCAGTTGAATGTGCCTGACTTTATGGCTCATGAAGGGCTCCCAGATGACCAAGTGTCGCTTTATGTGCAGTGGCGCGACAACGTTCATGAGATCATCACAAGTCCGGTATTCAAACAGTTTTTCGGACGGGAAGCGGCATTGGCACTTTATCCGCCATTGGAAGGGTTTACCAACGGCAACTGGCCGGCGAATTATTCGGGCCTGTTGATAGCAGCCCGGCCCGAGACTGGAACGCGTGTCACCGAGGCTTTGGCAGTGGCATGGAACCGTCATAGTAAAGAATGGGAAACGGTGCAGACGCGTTATAAAAATATCGGCATCACTGCGGTCAAATTCAAAGGTGATTATCCGTCGGTGTTTTATGCCCGGCTGCATGACCTGATATTCTTTTGTGTTGATGAGCGTCTGCTGCATCGTGTGATCGATGTGTTCAAATCCCGTCAAGGCACAATCGCGCAGACGGAGATGTTCCAAAAAACATCAATGCATGTTTATCCGGCTTCCAACGGCGAGTTCTTTATAGATGTGCCCCGGGCCAGGGAATTCTTGAACCAGAATCTGAACGCACTTTTTGGATCGGAAAACAATGAAGACAGCCAAATGCTGCGGACAAAGATCGAAGGCCTATTGGGGTTATCTGACGGGATTCATGCCGGCGCGGCAAGTTTCTTGGCCCAGAGACCGTTACGCACCAAATGGCTTTTGTTTTTTGATCCGGCCCAAAGCACGCCGGAGCTTAAGCGTCTGAACAGTTGCGGTCATGTCGACAATCCCCTCATCGGCCTGGTCCCCAAGAATGTTATTCTGTATCAATGGATGGGTTGTCTGGATTTTGTTTCGCAGTATCAGCATTTCCAAACGAACAGACTTTCATCTGCCGCCCAGCAGCGAAGCAGAGAAAACCCGCTGGCTGACCTGGAGAAGGCCTGGGGGCTATCCGTCGAGGAAGATATTTTACCGGTCTTGGGAGAAGAATTGGGCTGGTTCGTGCACGGGGTTGAGACCGGAGGTTTTTTTCCTATCCCTAAGTTCGTTATTTTCCTGAAGGTCAAGGATACGGCCCGTGCTGAGGAAATCTTAAAGAAGATCGTCACCACACCGGTGACACTGCTGCAGAACGACACGTACAATAACGTGAAGATCAATTTTGTGACCGTGCCTTTGATCCAATCGTTCAGGCCGAGTTTCGCTTTCATTGGCGATTATCTTGTTCTGGCGACATCGGATAAATTGATCAAACAAAGTTTGGATGTCTCCAAAGATCCGTCGGCCGGCTTGATGGCCGAGGATGTCTTTAAACAGCGCGGTTCGGCGTCGGGACAATTGATCTCGTATATGAACATGGGCGAGATCGCCCGGCAGTGCAAGACAATGGTTGATTGGGCCGATGAATGGTTCGCGCGCAAGATCGCCCAGGCGGACGCGGATGTGATCAAGCTCAATCGAAACGCGCAGGCCCTGGCGGAAACTATCGAAAGCCAAAAGATGGAATTGGTCTCTCTTAAAGAACGTCTGGAAGTGCTGCGTCAGGAAAAGCTTTCGCTTGAGGCGCAAGTGAAGGCCGCGGCCGTTGTGATGGAGGCCAAGGACACGCTTTCCCAGGAGGGAGAAGTTCAGGAGTCATCCGTGCCCGAGAACGTCCGGCCCGAAAAATTGCTGGAGTTTAAAAGATCGCAGGAATCCGCGATCGAGCTGGAGTTAGAAACATTGCGTCAGGACATCGAACGCATGACCGCCAGCCAGCCGGATATGACCGATGATCTTAGAGATTATGAATACCAGAAAGCCGACGCCCAGAAATACCGTTATTATATCAACGGGCTCGTCGGTCCATTGATGCAGGGGATGGGCGCCCTTTCGGCCCAAGCGGTCACAACGAACATTAAAGACGGCGTGTTGGAATCGGAAATGTTTTTAAGTGCTGAGTAAATGAGTTCCCGAGGTCTTCCATGACACAGCGTTTTCAAAAAGGTTTGAACGTCCTTAATTCGATCAACGGGAAAAATGGCAAGGACATCATGAAGGCCCTGCGGCGCATCTCGCCGGACATGGCCCGTTTTGTCATCGAATTCCCATACGGCGATATTTATTCCCGTCCAGGGTTGGATCTTAAGACGAGGGAACTTCTGACGATCGCATCTTTGGTCACGCTTGGTTATCCCGAGCGGGAACTCAAGGCGCACGTCGCTAACGCGCTTAACGCGGGGTGTTCAAAGGAAGAGATCATCGAGTCAATTATGCAGATGTGCGTGTATGCCGGTTTTCCGGCGGCGCTTCACGGTCTTTTTATCGCTCAAGAAGTTTTTGATTCCGTCGGCCGCAAGAAAGTTCTCCATCGGAAGATAAAACGGAAACCATAACATTTATCGCAAACGAGGTTTTTTTGATATCCCGCCATCCATGGTTATTGATGTGTACCGCCTTGTTCATGTGTTTTCTTTTAAGCGGCTGCGCGCTTTTGAGCCTTCCGTTCACGCTTTTAGAAGGTTTATGGGGCATTGCCAAAAGCCTTCCGACACCTCCGCCCTGGGTGTTTTTTTGATTCCACATTAGTGAATCTGCATGAAATCAGCAGTTTGCGATGGTTTTTGCGCGAATTTCGCCTTGAATCCTTCCTGCATGCCCGTATTTTTATAGATCAAACCGCTATGTATTTCTCCCGACGATAAAAATCCTTCCCATCAAAAAGCAGTTTCAAAATCCTGCCATAAAAAACCGAAGAAATGTTGTGGCTGCTTATATAGCATTTAAAATAATATTAATATTAACAAAAAAATTAATAACAATTCACAAACCAAAATTTAAATAAATCTATTTAATGTCATTGCCGAGACATAAATTTCTCCGCTTTTTGCTGCCTTTTACTGCAGTTGTAGCCTGTCTGTCTTTTATTTTCTCAACCAAACCACTTGAATCCTCATATCTCCCTGTCACGGGTTCCAATATCGGAATCGGCACATCCACGCCTGTGGGCGGGCTTGTCATCTTAAATGGAAACGTCGGTATCGGCACGTGGTCGCCGGTGGGTTCATTGGAAGTCCGCGGAGGATCAGCTTCTAGGATTTGGACCGGGGCGGGAACAGACACGAACGCTACGTCAGCAGGTGAGCTGTACGTTGAAGCTGATTTGGAAGTCGATGGAACGATCTACGGCGACGGCGCGGGATTGACTGGTGTTTCAGGGTTGACAGTCGCCGGTGGCTGGACCGACGGCGGGACGAATGTTTACACGACAACAACGACGGACAATGTCGGCATCGGTACCACGTCCCCTTCGACCACCCTTGAGATCGTTCAGCAAGGCACGAACGCGCCGTTGATGATCTCGTCAACACCTGCGGGTGACGGTGACCGGCTTATTGTCACCTCTGCGGGAAATTTCGGAATAGGGTCTATTAGTCCATCCGCAATGTTAGCTGTCAATGGCGGCCCAACATCCGCCACAAATGACCTGTTGCAAATCGTTTCTGATCTTGGGCTGAACGATAATGCCGAAGCTTTTAAGATCGACAGCATCGGACGGTTCACGGTCGGAAGGCAAATTGATTACTCGGATGTCGGCCCGTACGTCACGTTTATGACGGGAAGTGCTAATGGTTTTGTTGCAGGTCATGTTTATTTCCGTATCAACCCCAAAGGTATTATCGGTGGTGGCCAGATCTTGGATGTTCAGGAGAACAGTGTCACAAAGTTTTCAGTAAACGCAGACGGTAATGTGGGTATCGGAACGATCGCGCCTTCAGGAACGCTGGAAGTCATTCAAAGTGCTGCCGGAGCGGCGCCATTGATGGTTTCATCGACTGCAGCCGGGGACGGCAATTATCTCATCGTTAGTTCAGCTGGTAATGTTGGTATAGGGACAACGTCCCCAACAGTGGCATTGCTTAATGTGAATGGTGAGACATATATCGCGGGACCTGTGGGGATGGGCACCTTCACACCGACAGGGATGCTGGATGTGCGTCAGGATGAGGTGCGCATCTGGACCGGGGCAGGAACAGACACGAACGCGACAGCCGCGGGCGAACTTTATGTCGAAGGCGATCTGGAAGTCGATGGAACGATCTACGGCGACGGCGCGGGGTTGACAGGTGTTTCAGGGTTGACAGTCGCCGGCGGTTGGACGGACGGCGGCACGAATATTTATACAACCGCCACCACCGATAATGTCGGTATCGGAACGACGACACCTTCAACTACACTCGAGATCGTCAAGTCTTCCAACCTCCAACCTTTGATGGTCTCAAGTTCTGCAACGGGTGATGGAGATTACATGATTATTGCCAGCAATGGCAATGTCGGTATCGGGACTGTGACGGCATTGTCTACGCTACATGTCAGC
>CAZLRE010000065.1:8134-8450 GCA_964561885.1 uncultured Planctomycetales bacterium
GCGGCCAACATATTTTATTCGGAGATACACTAAGCGGAGGAGCACGGGGAGGCGATGGCTTTGTTGCTTTGCAGGCAGATGTTCAGGATCGATTGCGTATCGATCATAGCGGAAGCATTACGCTCCTTAATCAGGCCAATGACAGGTCAATGGTATTTACGGATGCAGGGAATGTCGGTATCGGCACTTTTGCCCCGCGGGGCGGACTCATCGTGACCTCAGGTAATGTGGGTATCGGCACGCTGGATCCTGTTGGCGCGTTGACGGTCATGAACGGCAATGTGGGCATCGGCACGTGGAGCCCGACGCAGAGGCT
>CAZLRE010000066.1:0-5693 GCA_964561885.1 uncultured Planctomycetales bacterium
GCCAAGAGGTCGTTCTTTTTCTTCTGGAGCGCCATGACCACGACCGCCAGCCAGGTGAAGAACACGATCTGCGTTGCCAGATAAAATGTTTTTCCGGAAGGTGCCGACATATTCATAAGAAGACTTCGCATAAAGTCATTGATCTGTGCGACGGATACCGCGCGGAAGAACATCCAGCCTACGGCGGTTAACTGGAACATGATGAGAACCTTCATCAAACGGATGATCCACGGCTGCTCTTTCGGCGCTTGAACATAAGTCCGGTAAATCCGGTGGCCGATCAAAATCAGCCCCTGATAAATGCCCCAGATCACAAATGTCCAACCGGCGCCGTGCCAGAGCCCGCCCAAGAACATCGTCAGAAAAATGTTGCGGCAGGTTTGGGCCAGGCCGCCGCGGTTGCCGCCGAGCGGTATATAGAGATAGTCGCGCAGCCAGGTGGAGAGGCTGATGTGCCAGTTGCGCCAGAATTCCGACGGATTGGTCACAAAATACGGATAAAGGAAGTTCACCATGAGCTCAAAGCCCAACAGCCGTGCGACACCGAGCGCAATAAAGGAATATCCGGCAAAATCGCCGAAAACCTGAAAAGCGAACGCGTAGGTTCCCAACAGGACCTCGATGCCGGGAACCGTGCCGGTCTGGTTAAAGATGATCTCAACTAATTTGGCCAGATTATCCGCCATGAAGACCTTGAGGAAAAATCCCCAGGCGATGAACCACGCGGCCTCACGGTTTTTCTTAGCTGTCAGAACGCGCGGCGTCCGGAACTGATCGAGCATGTGACTAGCGCGTTCAATTGGGCCGGCGACCAGCTGCGGAAAGAAGGCCACGAAAAGCGCGTACGTGGATAATTTTCTCTCGGCTTTGAGCCGCATGTAGTAAACATCCACGATATAGCTGATCGACTGGAACGTATAGAACGAGATCCCGACAGGAAGGACGATATTGAGCGTCCACGGGTGCACGTCGAGCCCGAGGACGGCCAACAGCGCGCGCAGGCTGTCGGCAAAGAAATTGAAATATTTAAAGAAACCCAGGATGACGAGATTGACAACGATGCTTAAGATGAGCCATTTCTTTTTATGGGCTCTGTCCTTGATCGAGTCGATCTTGCGGCCGCAGAAGTAATCAATGACGGTGGAGAGCCAAAGTAAAGAAAGGAAGCGCCAGTCCCAGCTGCCGTAAAAGACATAATTGGCGGCCAAAAGCATACGATTCTGCCAGCGGTGTCCCAGACAGCGGTACAGGCCGTAGGTGACCAGAAAGAAGATAAGAAAATTCAGCGAATTAAAAACCATCAAACAGGGTCCTTTGGGGGTGTGTCAACAGGGATAAATAGTAGCAAAAACCGTCGAAGGATGGCAAGTTAAAGATTTTCACCCAACGATGACCGGACAAAGGGTGAATTTTTGTTGAAGGCATAAATAAGAACTGTGATATTATCCAACGATCTTACAGTGAATGTTTTGATCGTAGACCAGATCATGGGAAAAGAGCAGAGGGATTATGAAAATCGCAGTTTTCAGCACAAAAAATTATGATAAGGAATTTCTAACGAAGGCGAATGCCCGGTATGGGCATCAATTGACATTCTTGGAGCCGAGACTTACGGCCGAGACCGCCAAGCTGGGCTTCGGATTTGAAGCTGTTTGTGTGTTCGTCAATGACTGTCTGGACAAGGATGTTCTGACTTTGCTGGCAGACAACGGGGTGCGCGCGGTGGTCCTCAGGTGCGCGGGATTTAACAATGTGGATCTCGTCGCAGCGGAGACTGCAGGGCTTAAGGTCCTGCGGGTCCCGGCATATTCTCCGCACGGCGTTGCCGAACACGCGGTCGCTTTAATTTTGGCGTTGAACCGCAAGCTCATCCGCGCGAATAACCGTGTGCATGAAGGTAACTTCGCATTGGAAGGTTTGATGGGAAGCGAGCTCTACGGCAGTACCGTCGGGATCATCGGAACAGGAAAGATCGGGGTATGCATGGCGCGGATCATGAAAGGGTTCGGCTGTCATGTCATCGGCTATGATGAACACACCAATCCCGAATGCCTGGCCCTGGGCGTTAAGTATGTTCCCAAAGAAGAATTATACAAGACAGCGGATATCATTTCGCTGCACCTGCCTTTGATGCCGACGACCTATCATATGATCAACGCCCAGGCGGTCAAACAGATGAAAACAGGGGTGATGCTGATCAACACCAGCCGGGGTGGTCTCATTGACACCTCCGCTGTGATCACGGGGCTCAAGTCAGGGAGGATCGGATATCTTGGGCTGGATGTGTATGAAGAGGAAAGCCTGTTCTTTCAGGATTTCTCCGGATATGTGATCCAGGATGATGTGTTCGCCCGGCTTATGACGTTCTCAAATGTGATCGTGACCGGTCATCAGGCGTTCTTTACCTCCAATGCGCTGACCAATATCGCTGAAACAACGCTCAAAAATGCCAAGGATTTTGAGACCGGAGAATTGGACCCGAGGAATGTTGTTATGAACCAGGGCAAGGGGTAGAACGGCAGGGAATGATTTTTAAAATTGAATATTGACATTTTATTTCTAAATCATATAATCACATGCGATTACCATGATAAGCAAGACAAGCACACAGGTCATCAATGCGTTAGTTGAGCTGGCCAAATTGCCGGAAGGCGAATACGCCGGGACCAAAGCCATTGCGCAGAAGATCCACGCTCCCCAGAATTATCTGGGAAAGATGCTGCAGTGGATGTGCGTGCACAAGATCGTGGTCTCGCAAAAGGGCATGGGCGGCGGATTCCGGCTGGGACGCAACCCCAAAGACATCACCCTTTATGAAGTGGTCGAACCTATTGAGAACGTCAGTATCTGGTCGGAATGCGCGCTGGGCCTGAAGAAATGTTCGGATGCGACGCCTTGTCCGGTCCATCATCAATGGAAAAGTGTGCGAAACACATATTACGGTTTCTTGAAGAGGACGACGGTGGCTGATCTGGTGAGATAGGTTGGATCTGTCTCGCCTTTTTTCTTGGGTTTAATAAGCATACAAGCATGCTGTTATCCTATTTATGGGGGGTCACATGGCTAAGTTAAGATCGGAATATGCGTTTATTCTCATCAGGCATCAGTGGATCGCGGGGGTCCTGGTGGCGGGGCTTATCCTGCAGTTTTGCTGGTTGGTAATCCTTAAATAACGGAGGAACAATGATCTCACAATTCCAATACATTTACGGTCCGGTCCATTCCTGGCGGCTGGGAAAATCCCTGGGGGTCGATCCATTGGCCAGCAGGCAGAAGATATGCAACATGAACTGCTCCTATTGTCAGCTGGGGCAGACAGCCGACATTTCTTTACAGCGCAGGGAGTATGTGCCGGTCGACAAGGTCATGGAAGAGATCAATTCGCTTCCGGATTTCTTTATTGATTACATCACTTTCTCCGGGCGCGGGGAACCGACTCTGGCAAAGAATTTAGGGGACATGATCCGCGAGGTCAAAAGGATCAGGCGGGAGAAAGTGGCGGTCATCACCAATTCACTGCTTTTGCCTTATAAGGACGTCCGCGATGATCTTCTGTCCGCTGATTTTGTTCTGGTCAAGCTTGATGCCGCCAACCAGGAGATGCTCAACTGTATCAATGGGGTTGACCGGATCGATTACGACCAGCTCATCAAAGGAATCAGCAAGTTCCGCGAGGAATTCAAAGGCAAGTTCGCCCTTCAGATCATGCTTCTTAGCGACAATTTTGAACACCTTAAGCAGCTGGGCAATCTGGCTTTCTTTTTAAACCCGCATGAGGTTCAGTTAAATACGCCGTTACGCGCCTGCGGCCAGCAGCCGCTGGGCCCCAGCCGTCTTGAAAAAGCGAAAGAATATTTCAGGGGCGTTCCGGTCATCAGCTGTTATGACGTTCCTTCCGAAGTGATCGAACCGATGGATAGAAAAGCCACCACCAAACGACATGGTATAGACCGAAAAAGCCGATACGTTTATTAGAGAAAGGATTTTTATGTTACACGGGATATGGTATTTGCCTTTTCCGGAGGATATTTCAACGCAGGGCCACCGCATCGACGAGGTTATTGTTTATATTGACAATGTCCTGGCAATATTCTTCGGGATCGTCGTTCTGGCGCTGGTCTATTTCATTTTTCGATACCGCAGCCGCCCGGGGCACAAGGCTGTTTATGAGACCGGCAACAGCAAAGTCTTTGTGCTCGCCACCATTGTGATGGGGAGCATCGTGTTCTTCTCGATCGACGCTGTGGTGGAACACATGTCGTATAAACATTTGACCGAAGTGTTCTGGAATTTCCCCCAAGGGGACCATGTGCTCAAAATTGAATTGATGCCCCAGCAGTATGCCTGGAACATCCGCTATGCCGGGCCTGACGGCGAGTTCGCAACCGACGATGACATCGTTCCCCCGCTGGGCCAGATGCATGTGCCGGTCAATACGCCCGTCGTTGTACAGATGTCCTCCAAAGATGTCATTCACGCCTTTTATGTCCCTCATCTGCGCGTCAAGCAGGATGCTGTGCCCGGCATGGTCACGACATTCTGGTTCGAGGCCGTCAAGAACGGCAAGTATGAGATCGCCTGTTCGGCGCTGTGCGGCAACGGGCATTACAAGATGCGCGGGGATCTGGTCGTTGAACCCAAGGAAGATTTCAACGCCTGGCTGGCAAGTCTGGCGCCTTCCGATGATCTGTGGTCGGATGCCGGGGACAGCGCGTCCGCGGCGGATTCAGGTCCCTGGGGTTGGAAGTGGCAGGCTAAAAATCAAGGAGAACTGTAATGTCCGAACACCGTCAATCATTCTTAAGCAAATATATCTTCTCGACCGACCATAAGACCATTGGTAAACAATATCTGCTGATGGGCATCTTCTTTTTGTTCTGGGGCGGCCTGCAGGCCATGATCCTCAGATGGCAGATCGCCTATCCCGAGACAGAGATCCCTATCGTCGGGAAATTGATGTTCCCGGAAAGCATGGGTATCCTGACGCCGGATACATACAATCAGGTGCTGACGATGCACGGCACTGTGATGCTGTTCTGGGCCGTGACCCCGCTATTGAGCGGGGCGCTGGGGAATTTTCTGATCCCTTTGCAGATCGGCGCCAGGGACATGGCATTCCCGGTCATCAACATGCTCTCATTCTGGATTTTCCTTGCTTCCGGATTGATCCTTTTGTTTTCTCACTACGGACCGGGCGGTTCGGCCGCGGCCGGATGGACGTCCTATCCGCCGTTGAGCACGCCCGTCGGAGGCATACCCGGCTGGGGGCAGTCGCTGTGGACGTTGTCTTTGATCCTCATGGGTGTCGCTGTCATCATGGGCGCGGTCAATTACATCACGACCGTTATCCGTCTGCGCGCGCCGGGCATGACGTACATGCGCATGCCGCTGACGGTCTGGGGGATATGGCTTTCGTCGATCTTAAACGCCATTTTCGTTCCCATCATCGCTGCCGGATTGATCTTCCTTTTATTGGATAACGTTCTGGGCACGCAATTCTTCGTCGCCGGACCAAAGGCCACGGTCAAAGGCGGGGACCCGCTGTTGTATCAGCACGTGTTCTGGCTGTTCGGTCATCCGGAAGTTTACATCCTGATACTTCCGGTCTGGGGGATCGTCTCTGATCTTTTGTCGGTCTTTTCCCGCAAACCCGCATTCGGTTACCGGGTCACGGTCATCTGCATGTGCACCAT
>CAZLRE010000066.1:5703-8351 GCA_964561885.1 uncultured Planctomycetales bacterium
CAGTCTGGTGTGTGGTCATCACATGTATGTCGCCGGCATGAGCCCGCTGTTGGGAAAATCGTTCATGTTTTTGACGCTTCTAATCAGTCTTCCGACCTCGATCTTCTTTCTGAACTGGCTGGCCACGATGTGGAAGGGCTCGCTGCGTTTTGAACTGCCGATGCTCTTTACGATGTCGGTGGTTTTTGTGTTCGGTTTAGGCGGTCTGACCGGACTGTACATGGGGACCATCACGTCGGACATCTATCTGCATGATTCGATGTTCCTCGTCGGGCATTTTCACTATACGCTCGCCGCGAGCGTTCTGATGGGATCGTTCGCCGCGATCTATTTTTGGTTCCCCAAGATGTTCGGGCGCATGCTTAATCCGTTTTTGGGCAAGATCCACTTCTGGGCGACGTTCGCTGCGCTTAATTTTGTCTTTTATCTGCTTCTGGCCGTAGGTTATGCGGGACAGCACCGGCGGTTGTACGACCCGAGCGCGTATGATTTCATCAAGCCGCTCATGCCTTTGAATCAAATGACCAGCGTCTTTGCCTTTATTCTGGGCGCGGCGCAATTGATTTTCTTGCTTAATTTTGCCTGGTCGTTGTTCTTTGGTCCCAAGGCCAAACGCAATCCGTGGGAGGCCTCCACCTTGGAATGGACACTGGATTATCCGGTCGCGCACGGCAATTTTGAACGCGAACCCGTCGTCAAGACCGGGCCGCATGAATACAGCCATCCCAATATCAAAGGGAAGGACTGGGTCATGCAAACTGAGGAGATCGCCTGATGTTATCCGTATCCTTCAGGGAAGAAAATGACCGCAATACGTTTTCCGTCGGGCTGACTATCGCGTTCGCCTCATGGGCGCTCATGTTCGTCACCCTGGCGTGGGGATACCTGGTCTTTCGCATGCGCTCATCGGTCTGGATCGCGGAATATCTCACCCCGCAGATCACCGCGCTGGCGGTCGTCAATACAGTTGTTATCATGATCAGTTCTTTTGCGCTTTCAAGGGCGTTTAAGACCTCGGGGTCCAAGGCGCTGGTTTGGGCGTGGGGTTCTTTTGTGTGGGGCATCTTTTTTCTGGTTGGTCAGTTTCAACTGTGGCATCAGGTGATGGCCCAGGGGCTCGATTGGAAAAGCAGTCATGCGGGGAGTTTCTTTTTTCTTTTGACAGGTTTTCACGCCGTTCATATCCTCGGAGGTCTGGGGGCGCTGTTGGTGTTGTGTCTGAGATTCTCGGTATGGCAGGGGGCCATGACCGCTTCAGGGATCAGATATTTTTGGGATTTCTTATATATTGTCTGGGTCTGTTTGTTCGTTATGATTTTTATCATCCGTTAATTCTAAGGAGAATGTATGAGCCAAAGCGCGGTCATCAGGGATCCGGCGTTCCACGCCATCCCGTCGGGTAAACTGGGGATGTGGCTGTTTCTGGTCATGGACGGCTTGAGCTTTGCCGCGATACTGATCGCGGCCGCGTATCTGCGGGCCAACGGCGCCCCGTGGGCCAACCCGGGGGAAGTGTTGAACATCCCGCTCACCGCGTTTAACACATTCGTGCTTTTGCTCAGCAGCTACACCATGATGAGCGCCTACGAGGCTGTGAAAGACGGAGAACAGAAAAGATTTATTACTTTCCTTACGGCCACATTAGCGCTTGGTTTGCTGTTCCTTGGCGTTCAGATCTATGAGTACTATCATTTCATTGTTGGTTCCGCCGAACTCACCGAGAAACTCGCCTTGGCCGGATTAGGCGGGGAATATTTCCGTCCGTCATCGGGGATGTATGCCGCGTCATTCTTCGGGGCCACGGGTTTTCACGGACTGCACGTGCTCTCGGGCGTCATCTTTATCCTTTATGTCCTCGCCGGCGCTTTGAGAGGACGGTTTCATCAGGGCGACCATCTGAGGGTCGAGGTCCTAACGTTGTTCTGGCACTTTGTGGATCTCATGTGGATGCTGGTTTTTACCGTTGTCTATCTTTTATAAATATCAAAAGGAGTCTTTATGGATTCGAAGAAGGCTAATCTTTATGTTGTGATCTGGCTGTTCGTCCTGACGGCGCTTGAGCTCTATGTGTATTCCCATGTCTCCTGGGGGAATTGGCGCGCGTGGGGTTTATTGATGATCATGACCACCAAGGCCATGATGGTCGCGCTGATCTACATGAACCTTCGGCGGGAGGGATGGGGATTGAAATTCGCGTTTTTCGCTCCCATCCCGGTCGGTGTCTATTTTCTTCTATTCATGTTGTATGACGCAATGTATGTTTGGAAATCTTAAAAAGATAATTTTCAGTTTCTGGGCGCTGATCATCGGGATCGTCGATAAGGCCGGCGCATGTCCGGCCTGCGCTGTATCCAGTAATCAAAACTCAAAGCTTCAAACGTTCTGGGCCTTCGCTGTTATGGGGATACTGCCTATCGTGCTGGCCTTAGCGGTCGGCTTTTACATCCGGAAGATATTGGACAATGAAAAAAGATCTAAGGAATGAGGCGATCGCGTGGGTGCTTGTGATGGTTGCGGCATCGGCCCTCGCCTTTGGGATGTTAAGAAGGGATGCCGAGCGCAGTTTCGGGGCGGTGGCCTTCGGGTCCGTTCCGCCGTTCCGGTTAGCAACGGTGGGAAAAGGCTTCGCGGATGAGCATCTGATCCGC
>CAZLRE010000067.1:0-8317 GCA_964561885.1 uncultured Planctomycetales bacterium
AAAGACCGTTGGGTATGGCGTACCGAAGTCCAGCAGTTCAGTGTGGATAATTCCAGTTATGACATTACACAGGGAACGTTCAGTATTGTCTACAGGTTTCCCTAAAGCTGTCGGTTAATAATGGCTTAAGAGTTGGAGACAGGCCCGGATCGGGCCTGTCTCTTTTTATTGATGGCATAGATAAATTTTTCTTTGTTTAAAGCTGTAAATTATATAGAATGGACGGGTTAGAAAAACCTTCAATCCTCCTTAATCAATAAAAGACCATTGTTAAGCCTCAGAAGGAGATCGGATGAAAAGAATTTCGGCGTTGTTCGCGGCTGTTGTTGTTTTGTGTGTGGTGATATTCGCTCCAAGTGCGTTCGCGCAATGGGACAACAGGGGGTGCTCTCAGTACGGGGTCAGCGCGGCCGCTCCCGAGACCATCGAATATTCATTATGGACATTCCGCAGCAATGTGTGGGACGGTTACATTGATTTTCAGGAAGGCGGAAAATATCTGACGCATTGGGGCTGGGGCACGTGGTCGGTCACACCCGACGGCAAAGGGCTTCATTTGGCCAACGATTACAACGACCGCACCTATGAGGTGGCCTTCACGGACAACGGGTTTCGTTATCAGGGCATCGGCAACAACGGTCTTTTGATCAGCGGCATACTATTGTGTTCCAAATATCAAGGCCCGGGCCCGCAGGTGCCGGATGAGGTCGCAGAAGAGATCAAAACGATGTACAAAAATATATTGGGCAGGGACGCAGAACCCAAAGAATTCGTAGGCGAGCTCAGGCGTTATGTCCAGGGGGTTTCGGTCGAGACCATGAGAGAGGAACTGCTGCAGTCGCCAGAGTATTTAAAGAAAGCCGCCGAAGCCGCTCAAAAGATCAAGGAAATGGAAGAAAGCGGACAATTGGGTTGGTAATTTAAAGGGGGAAACATGGTACGAAAATTCATTTTGTTCCTGGCTTTGGCGGTCGTTTCATCCGGATGCCAGACACTGTACAACGCCACGCTGGAAAAAGTTTTCGGCATGGAGAAGCGCCAGATCTTCAAGAAATCTGTAGAAGACGTCAATGCCGATCAAAAGAAGGCGCAGGAACAGTTCAAGGATTCCATCACCAAGCTCAAAGAACTTTATAACTTCACAGGCGGACAGTTAGAGGCCGTCTACAACAAGCTCAAGTCGTCCTACGAAAATTCTCAGGCCCAGGCGAACAAGGTCCACGAACGCATCGGGAATATGGACGGTGTCGCCAAGTCCATGTTCAGTGAATGGGACAAAGAGATCAAAACGTATGCCAACGCAGCTTTCGCCGAGAACAGCCGCCGGCAATTGAACGACACCAAGGCCCGTTACGCCCAGCTGATCAAATCTGTCCGGGAATCAGAGGCATCCATGCAGCCGGTCCTCAAGCAATTGAGCGACCATGTGCTCTATTTGAAACATAATCTCAACGCGTCTTCGCTGGGCACTCTCAAGGGCGAATCGGCATCCATTCAGACAGAGATCGAGAATCTTATTAAACGCATGAACGGCTCCATCCAGGAGGCGGACGCTTTTATCCAGTCGCTTTTGAAAGAATAGGGTTTGTGGCGATATGACATCGGCCGCTGAATTGATCTGAGAATACAGTTAGGAACCGCATGCATTTGATCAAAAGTCTCATCCAGTTCCTCAATATCGACATCTGGCGCATCCGCTCCAGAAAATTATCCAAGTCACATTCATTCTTCATTAACCAGCTGCGCATTTTTCTTCTTGCCTTTCACGGCTTTAACGAGGACAAATGCCAGCTGCGCGCCTCCGCACTGACGTTCTATTCGCTGTTATCGATCGTTCCGGTATTGGCCATGGCCTTCGGCATTGCCAAAGGTTTCGGCCTGGACAAATTGCTCGAGACCCAGATCCTGGCTAAAATGCCGGGGCAGGAACAGGTCGTCGAGCAGATGATCGGTTATGCCAATATTTTTCTGGAAAACACCAAAGGCGGCATCATCGCCGGGGTCGGTGTGGCGCTCTTGTTTTGGACGGTCATCAAGGTTTTGGGCAATATCGAAGATTGTTTTAACGAGATCTGGGGCGTTCAGAAAGAACGCACTCTGTCGCGCAAGTTCAGCGATTATTTGTCCATCATGCTCATCTGTCCCATATTGCTTGTGGCCTCCAGCAGCGTCACGGTTTTGGTGACATCCCAGGTCACATTTGTGCTTTCCAAACTGTCCTTTCTGGGGCCGGTGGCCTCGCTTATCCTTTATCTTTTGAAGTTCCTGCCGTTTTGCGTGATGTGGGTCTTATTTACGTTCATCTATATTTTCATGCCGAACACCAAAGTGAATTTCCGTTCTGGATTGATCGGTGGCATCATCGGAGGGACGATCTATCAGACAGTGCAGTGGGTTTACATCACATTCCAGGTCGGTGTGAGCAATTACGGGGCGATCTACGGAAGCTTTGCCGCGCTTCCGTTATTTTTAGTCTGGCTGCAGATCAGCTGGCTCATCGTGCTTTTCGGCGCCGAGATCTCCTTTGCCGAGCAGAATGTGGACACGTATGAATATGAGCCTGACAGCCTGCGCGCGAGCGCGGCGTTCAAGAAGATGGCGGCCTTGAGCGTTGCTCATCTGTGCATCAAAAGATTTGACCGCGGCCAGGCGCCTTTGAGCGCAGCAGCCATATCGCATGAGCTGGAGATGCCCATGCGGTTATTACAGCTGGTGCTTTTTGAATTGACCGAATCCGGCGTTCTGTGCGAGGTCAAAGCGGATGACGGCAAGTCGGCTTCGTACCAGCCGGCGAGGGACATCGAGGATCTGACGATACAGACCGTAAGTGACTTAATGGATAAAAAAGGGACGAATGATATTCCTTTTGCCGAAACGCAGGAGATCAACGCGATCCGCGAGTCGCTGGAGGCGATGAATCAGAGCCTTAAGAGATCTCCGGCTAACAAGGCGCTCAAAGATATTTAATCAAAGCTTCACGTATAACATTTAACGCAACAGGGAGGATCAATTCATGGACATGACCAAGATCGGCGGAGTGATCATGGAGGCGGTCAAACGCAAAGCTTCCGACATCCATTTCATTGAGGGGCATCCGCCATTTTTGCGGATCTACGGAGAATTAACCCCGATGGATTCACCGCCGCTGAATGAAGCCGCTTTAAATGAGCTTATTCTCAGCATGCTCACGCCGCAGCAGAAAGAGGTACTCTACAAAAATAAGGAACTGGATTTTTCTTACCGCAGCCAGAAAGAGTTCCAGTTCCGCGTCAATGTTTGTTTCTCGGAAGGGCAACTGGCGGCCAATATCAGGATCATGGCCGCTGAGATCGGCACAATGGAGAAGCTGGCGCTGCCTGCGGTGGTCAACGAATTGTGTCTAAAGCGCAGGGGGCTGATCATCATCTCTGGTACCGCCGGAAGCGGCAAGACGACAACGCTGACATACATGGTCAATTTGATCAACCAGAACCGCAAATGCAAGATCATCACGGTCGAAGATCCTATCGAGTATTATCATAAGCCGCAGAACAGCGTCGTTCTTCAGCGTGAGGTCGGCACAGACACCAATTCATTTACCGATGCGCTCAAATACGCTTTGCGCCAGGACCTGGACGTCCTGGTCATCGGAGAAATGCGCGACCTGGATTCGATTTCCATGGCCATCACCGCCGCCGAGACCGGGCATTTGGTGTTGACGACCGTGCACGCTTCCGACGCTGTTGAGACCATCAACCGTATCATTGACGTTTTTCCCATGGACCGCCGCCAGCAGATCAACGCCCAGCTGGCCGGCAACCTGCTGGCTGTTATTTCCCAATGCCTGGTCCCGCTCAAACACGGTGAGGGCCGCGCGCTTGCGACCGAAGTCATGACCGCGAACGTGGCCATTCAGAACCTGATCAACCGCGGGGCGTTAAACGAGGTCCGCGGCCAGATGGATTCCGACCCTAACGGCAAGAGCCATACCCTGGAGCGCAGCATGGCGGAGATGATCCGCAAGGATATCATCACCAAACAGGCGGCCCAGCAGTTCACCAAGCACGCGCACGCGCTGGAATATTTCATCAAGACGGGAGCATCCGTTTCTCCGGATGCGATCACCAAAGAAGATTGGGATGCGATCTTCGGCAGAAGCATTCTCATTATCGACCGCGATGTCGAACAGCTGGCCCATATGAAAAGCAAGTTAAAGGCCAAAGGTTTTCAAAAGATCGACGGTGTCGGTAAGAATAAAGAGACTGTTGAGACTGTCCGCAAACTGCAGCCGCAGATCGTTGTTTTCGACATGGGATATGAATTCATGCCGAACCTGGAGTTCTGCCGTCAGATCAAGTCCGCCTTGAGCCCACAGACGAAATTGATCATGATCGCGGAAATGCTTCAGGGTAATGATGAGGCCACCTCCAAGGCGGCCGGGGCCGATGGTTTTGTGGTCAAGACCAACGAATGCGAGCTTTTGATCAAGGCTATCACCAAACTGAATTTCTCAGGCGGAGAGACGCCGGCCGCGGGTTCGGGAATGTAGCGGGTGTCATCGGGGTCAATGGTTGTGAAAGGCATGTTCATAAGCATCTTATGGTGAGGTCTGGAAAGGGGAGATTATGTCGAAAGATTTAAGAATAGTGAACGTTTTAATGGTTGCTGTTTTATGCGTCGGGACAGGTTCAGGCACGGCCCAAGCCGGGATATGGGACAAGATCAATCAGGCGACCCAGGCGGTCCAGCAGGTCCAGTCCGTCGGGCAAACAGCCGGCCAGGTGGGATCAGCTTTGAAAAAAGGGAATTCTGATACTACTGAGGGTAAAACTAAGAGTAAGAAGAAATCCAAGAGCGCATCGCAAGGTCAATTTGAATTGACCCCGACGACCAATCCCATCAAAGGAACTTGGGGGAATCAGGTGACTTGCGAAGGACCCAACAGCGCGACCTGTATGAACGGGATGGATAATCTTGTTAATTGTTCTCATCAAACCAAGGGATATTTCTTTCGGCTGCTGGCTGACAAACTTGAGCAGAAGCTCCAAGAAGATTATGAGCCAGCAGATTTGGTGCTTTTACAGGAAGATGTGGATATGGTTAAAAAAGCGATCGAGACCGGCGTGGTGGTGGATGTGGACCCGAACGAACGGCATCGCCATCTTTCGTGGTTGAGCGATGAAGAGCAGCAGGAATTAAACGCGCTGAATATCAAATACGTCAATGAGGTCAGAGAGGATTGTGACAAACGTTTCGGCGGCATGTCGCAGTTCAGCCGTTAAAATTTTCCCCGGAGATCAGATGACGAGTTATCGTTCAGTTTTTGCGCTGATGATCTGTTTTGTGTTTTCTTCATCTTGTCCTCATTCCTTCGCCCAATCGAATGACCAATCACAATTGCAGTCCTTAGCCCCCGTCGGTGATGCCGCGGCTTTTCGAACACCGTCGGTGTGCATGGTGTATCCTTTCGGAACCGACCCGAACGATCCGCTCTGGCCGGATTCGATCAGCGGTTTGGTGGAAGCCAGTGACGGCACGATCTACGGCGCGGGTTCTAACGGCGCCTGCGCAACCTGCCACGGCAGGGTCTTTAAAATGACCCCGGATGGAAAATTCTCGATCGTTCATGTCTTTGACGGCATTAACGGCGACGGTCCTATCGCCGGTCTTGCCAAAGCCGGCAATGATTCGTTTCTTGGAACAACTTACGGCGGTGGAAAAGTCGAATACACTTACTCGGGAAAACGTTATACCAAGTACACCGGGACCGGCACGATCTACAGGGTCTCGGCCGGAGGCGGCGGAATATCATCGATCTGGACTTTTCGTAACAATTGGCTGCGTAGAATCGGCAAAGATGATCCGCCGCACACCGAAAAGGAAAAGAAGGACGCGCCCGCGTCCTATCCCGTGTCGCCGCCGGTTACCAACAAAGCAGGCAAGACCATGGGCGTAACTTCCTACGCCTGGAACCAGCGTTACGGCGCGCTTTATTCATTGAACGGGGAATATGAAACAGTCGAGAATATGGACGGTAGTAAGGCTCTGAAACTTGTTAGCTTATCGCCGGGAGTCACGGATAATAATTTCTACGGTGTCTCGGTGTTCGGAGCCAGGGCTCTAAAGAAAGGAGCTCAGTTCGGTACGATCTTTAAAACGTCCGGCGGGCCGCTCACTGTATTGCACACATTTAACGGCACCGATGGCGCCGGGCCTTCGAATGTCATCCAGGGAAAGGACGGCAAACTTTACGGCACAACCTACTGGGGCGGGATGTACAAAGGCAGGCATGGCGTTATCTACAGCTTGAATGCGGACGGGTCTGATTATAAGATCCTGCATCACTTCAACAGTTCTGAAGGGGCGAATCCCATCGCAGCTTTGGTTTGGGGTACGGATAATCGGCTCTATGGAAGTACCCGTTATGGCGGAAATGGTTTCGGTGTGCTATTTCGCATTGATCCCGATGGGAAGAATTACACGGTGCTTCATAATTTTAAAATGTGGAGCACCGGTAAAGCGCCCATGGGCAATATGATCCAGCATTCCGACAAGGATTTTTATGGAACAACCAACTTGGGCGGGAAGCACAACAAGGGCGGCATTTTCCGTCTCGATGCGGGATTATCTGAAGCGTCTGAAATTACAAACGCGCATACGCGTATATGTTGTTCTTTGGGTCAGGGTGATTCTGTTCCCCGTGCGCCACACCGGACAGGCGGTCCCATTTATCCGATTGAAGTCTTGGGGCATGATTCCAAGTCGGCCCGGGACAACGTGGGGTATGTGTACACCTCAAGAGCTGGATTGATCGATCTTGGACATGTCCGAGATATGATCGACCTGACCAAGCTTATGTACGATGCTTTGATGCAAACCCCTCGCGATACGCTGCCGGTATTTGGTTTGGGTGAGGGGGAAGTCAGGATAATCAAGCTTCCTTCTGACCAGGAAGAGATGTTGAAATTGGCGGGCGCAATCGCGTATGTCCATGGCTGGGCCCATGAGCTGACCTCGTGGGGGGATCTGTCGCCGGGCATGGATTGGTCGTCATTCTCGCCGGAAGACTTGGTGTCCAATGTCGTCGGGGTCATGATCGGCCAACGCGCCATCCGCAATCATTGCAATCTTCCGTTTGATCAGGCCGTTGATATTGAGATGATCGAAATGATGAAGGAGCTTAAGGTCCAGCCGAAAACAAAGGCACAGGACGTACTCGAAAGCCTCGATAGGGATAATTATTTTTGGAATATGGAAGGCAAATGGTTCACCATGGTCATCGGCTTGGAAACTCTCCTGCGGAGGAATTTTGAAGTCTGGCCATGGCTTGTACCGTGGGAATATCCGTCTTACCGACCGGCTTGGCTTAACAGTGTTCAATACAAAACATCGTATCCTTATTTTCAATTTACGATCACTAGACCTGTCGATGGAAAGACAGGAGTCACGTTAGACAAGATGCAGGAAGCCACCGATGCGATCCGAAAGAAATGGGTGACTTTAAATCCCGGCATGGATCAATGGCCGAGACCAAAACCCAAAAAGTCTGATCTTCCGCAGCCGCCGGCCGTTCCCGGTTGGCCTGAGGGAAAATAAAAATACAAAGTGTTTGAGAGGTAATGGTACTCGTCAAGCATGAAACAGGTTGTCCATTCCACAGTTCACGATCAACGAGCAACAATTTACGAACAACGATTAATGAATAACAATCCATCCAATCAACGGAGAATATAATGAACTACGTCGACGGATTTGTGCTGGTTGTGCCCAACAAAAGTTTAAAAGCTTATTTGGCTATGGCGAGTAAGGCATGCAAGATCTGGAAAGAGTACGGCGCGCTTGAATACCGTGAGGCCGTCGGGGATGATCTCAAGGCTGTCTGGGGTGTACCGTTCCCCAAATTGACCAAGCTCAAGAAGAACGAGACCGTTGTGTTCGCCTGGATCGTTTATAAATCCAAAGCGCACCGCGACAGCGTGAACAAAAAGATCATGAAAGACCCGCGTATGAACAGCATGTGCGATCCCCAAAATCCGCCGTTCGATATGAAACGCATGAGCTACGGCGGGTTCAGGATCAAGGTGAAAAGTTAAAGCTTGAAACGTGTTGCTCGATCCATAGTTCACGAACTGCGAGCAACGAACAACGATTTATGAAGAACGAAATGAACAAAGTTTTTTATATGAAGACGCTGTTGATCGCATTGGTCATGGCGCTTGTTTGTTTTAATGCCCACGCCGCGGAAGTAAAAACCCCGCTTCAGTCAGGGGTCGAGATCAGACCGGGCGAGCCGATCGTCATCGCCATCCGGTCGCAGTTTCCCATGGAGATCGGATGG
>CAZLRE010000068.1:0-8301 GCA_964561885.1 uncultured Planctomycetales bacterium
AATCCGAGATCTGGTCCTTCATGATTTCCATTTGTGTTTTCATGGTTTCAATCATTTTAAGAACAGACGCTTCATCCGCATGTGCCGGAATCACTGAACAGCAAAAAACCAACAATACAAACAGGGATAGACAGACTCGTCCCATAAATAACTCCTTGGATAAAATGATTAGTTAAGATTGAAGTTTTACTGCGGGAGATTTAAAGAAGGGCCAGAGGCGGCGCGCGGGGGCTCGCAAATGCGCGCCGGATGCTGAAGGGATAAAATTCGCGGGTTACAGCAATGACATATAAACAAAAAACCGGAACAGTAAAAGCCGTGACAACTGCGAAAAGAAACACCTGAGCTGAGAGTTGATAAAAGGAACAATCGCTCCGCTCCTGTTGGTCATCATGATGGTGGATGCGGTCATGAAGAAAATCACCGCCGAGAAAGGCAGCGAGGAAAAAAAGCGAAGCCGCAAAGACAAAGGACAGAAAAGATTTTCTTTTGAACGTATTCATAGTATCACTCAATTGGATGTCAACTGTGAGGCAAGCCAAAATTAACGCAAAAAAGTTCGTTTGTCAAAGACTTAGAGCGACCTTATAAAATCCCCCTTCACAAACTACTGATAATCTCTCTCATAAATAATCCGACCTTGATTATCATATTCACGGATTCGTTGTAATACGTCCTTTTGATAAAACAACTCGCTCTTTAGTCGACCATCACTATAAAATTCTTTTGATGGCCCATTCATCTGATTATCTTTAAACTCTGATAAAATAATAATTTGACCATTCTCATCGTATTCTTTGAACATTCCATACAATAAACCCTCTTTATGCATGCTCTCCATCCACGGCTTACCGTTCTCGTAAAACAATTTCTTTTTCCCCGAGAATAACCGCCCATTCTTGTCCATCAACAAACCATTCTTATATTCACTTTCGTCAGCCAAATTTCCGGATGAATAATAAGTCGTTTGCACGCCATGTAATAAATTCTCCATATAAGGATATTGGGCCTTAATAGCGCCGTTCTCAAAATATTCCAGAACTGTTCCGTTTAACTCATCCTTGGAATAATTAAATTCAAATCGAACTTTTCCGCTCGGATAATATTCATAGGCGCGTCCTTCTAATAGTCCATCTACATAATTGCCCGCCCATTTGAAAGTGCCGTCTGGATAATAAACCGTTGAAGGCCCGTGATTCTGACGGTTGTGATAAAACGTTTCAGAATAAGTCGCTCCGTTATTATAAAACTCGCGGCAGACTTCCACATAACTCGGGGAGCCCGATGGGACTTCGCAAGACACATTGGCTTGAACAAAGGAGATCGACCGATAAAGTTTTAGAAATGGATTTCGAAATTGCAGCCAATTTTTCCCGGTCATGCCTCCGATCAAAACAATCACAACCATAAGGAAGATCAAGCCAGCGACCCAAAAACCTTTCTTTCTCGGCTTGCCGATAATCTGGTCAACAGAAGCAACCGTCGCCAAAATGTCCTTTGCTAAAGCCAAATTGCTTTCATCCACCCAGAGACGATAATTTCCCATGCCCATACTCAAATTAGGCCACATCCCGCCGCCATCATCCCCCTTAACAACACACGGAATGTTGGCGCCATCCAATAGCCCTTTGGCCATCTCAGCCTCATACCGGTTGAAGTAAACGCCGGCAACTTTTAAGTTATTATCTTTCATTCGCACTATCACTTTTAGATTCCGCTTTCTTACAGCGTTTTCTGATACTGACTTCAATCATGGACGGTAGTATAGCACCGCGGTTTTGTCCCAACAAGAAACCGTTAACCGGGCAAGCCTCTGACCGATGATTTTTGAACCAAAAGCCGCAGCGATGGTATACTGCTGGCGTTCAAATCCATGCAGCCAGGCAGGATACGCCGATTTCATGAACCATCGCCCACTAGCTTCGCTGAAGCATCTCAAAAGTTTCCAGACCATTGATCGTCTGGAGAAACGATACAGTCTCATTTCCTCCAGGATCACATCCTCATTTGAAACCACGTTCCAGTCCCACTTTGAATTGGCCGACGCTCACCGGTCGCTTAAAACATTCATCGAAAGCCTTACGACCCATTCACCTTTTCCTGGATCCGCAGAGATCGATGACCTGTTTAAGAAATATCTGGCGGAAATAACCTCGATCCACGACACGACCGCGCTCTGGACGGGGACCTATCTCGGATTGATCTGGCCCGATGAGATCCTCTCCAAGAAGATCAGACGCCGAGCGAACGCAAAGACCAAAGCCGAATGGCAACGGCGCGTGCAGACTAATCTGGACACCCTTGCTAAGCAAACGTCCTTCCCCTCAAGCCGCAACGACCAGCGCCTGCGCATCATGGAGCTGGCGCGCCTTTCCCAAACGCTCGACCGCGACAGCTTAGCATGGCTTAAGAATCATCGTCAGCTCGTAGATGCCGTCTATGACGAAATGATCCTGACCGTCAATGAAAACCGCCAGCGCATCAACAGCTGTTTTAAAAAGACCGCTTACGCATTTACCTTTCCCCGGCATGATGACCCCAGGCGTGTTTTTATCTACGACTGGATCAACGGCTACAAACAACCGGGCCCGAATGAAGTCTCAGCCGAATCCAAGGCCGATGCGACGATCGCCCAGGGATTGAAGATCTGCGAGCGCCGTCGGTTATTGCGGCTCGGTTTGCGCAACACCGCCATTGCCCTTGTCCTGTTCGGCGTGTACAGCTGCGCCCATTTTTACAAGCTCGACGTCAACGTCTACTCGTTTCTTAAAACCCAGACCCTGCGGCTTATCGGACGCGACCCCGCATCATTGAACCTGAAAGAAAAGAAGGATTATTTCTATAAGTTCATTCTGGAGATCAACGACCAGGTCAAACCCGAGGAACTGGCCCGCAGCCTTCAGGATTTCAATGACCAGCGCCTGTATCAACAGCCGTCAGGCATGTACGTGTTCGCCGAGGAGATCGTGAGCAAATATTTTCTGCTCTTAAGCGCGCAAAAAGCTTCTCTGGAACTCACCTCCGATGTCCTTGATACCGCCGGATTGATGGACAACAATATCCAGCGCATCCTCGAACAGATCGCCAATATGTTCGACAGCAAATTGATCGAGGACTCCAAATTGCGCGGGCTCCTTCTGGAATTGCGGCGAGGCTTTGTGCGTCACAACGTCTTTCCTTTTACATTTATCGTCATCAAGAACAACACTCCGTACCTGTTCATGTACCCGGAGAAGATCCAGCAGCGTTACCGGTTCACCGCGATGCAGTTCGAATACATCGGATTTAATTCATCATACTATTCCCAATTCGTGCGGTTCCCTCTGAGGGTCTTTGTGGTCAAGGGCGACCGTTATCCTTTCAAAGACCGCTCCGGATATTTTGAAGGCGAATTTGCCATCGTGTTCTCTGATCTGGCCGCGCGCGTCGAATGGTCGGCGTGGCATGAATTCGCCCACATCATCGACCACATGCGTTTGAATTACGGACGGCGGATGCTGCCCAGGAACATCGAGATCAACGCTATGCTGTTTCCCGCGATGTTCGCGGAAGACCCGCACAGTTATTTCACCCAGCGCCTGTTCCCTATTGTGGGAACCACCAACACCGAAGATGCCTATGTGCAGGCATCCAAGGCCATCTTAAACGGTTATCTGCTTTTAAACGCCCAGAAGACCGGCGCTGCGCCTGTTGAGATCAGCGACAAATTCGAAATGGAGAACCTCATTGCCGCCCGCGATCTCATCTTGGCCATGGGAAACGATGCCATCCGTCAAGCCGCGCTCGAGATCTACAAAAAGCCCGACGTCTATTTGAAGACCGCAAAGGCCGGAGAATACAGCGGGGTCGTGAGTAACGCGGAAGAGATCATCGCGGGCACACCGCGCGCCCCCTACGGAGGTTTTATCCTCGGCAGCGGTTATTCTTCTTCCGGCGATGATCAAACAGGCATCAAATTCGTGTTCGACAACCAGAACAGCGATCTGGGTTTCTTTCAGGGCAAGAACATCCTGGGCATCATCCAGGAGATCTTCCTGTTCATGGTGCACGCGCACAGCAGCGACACCAAGGGCTTTACTCTTATTAACGTCATCGCCGCTGTCGTGGATTTCATTTTGATCATCGGCTTCTTTCTGGGCGTCCATTGGTGGGGCTCGCCGCTTCGCAAACGTAAATTCTACGGGCCGGATTTCCGCAAATGGTTCGATACGGTCTACACCAACAACCCGCTTTCCGACGGCCGAAGTTCCGGGGACCAGCCCGGCGAGAAACAACTGCTGGCCCAGGTTCTCTTATCCAAAGGAAATATCTCCGATGACTTGCGCAGGAAGATCAAGACCCTGAAAGCAAGTATGTCCCTCCAACAGGCGGCAATTCTGGATATTCTCTTGACGCTGGCGCCGTTTAATCCGCAGATCTCCATGGTGCGCTCCAAGTGGCACGACTTTATGTTCTGGTTCCCCTATTTCGGCCCCACCCTGGCGCGCAATGCCTGGCTTTTTCCGCGGCAGAGGGCGTTTAACCAGTGGGAAGCGTTCAATGAACAGCTCTTCGCGTTGGCCAGAAGCATCAGCCGAACGACTGCGCAGGACGTCTGGCACGCGCGTTATAAAGAGATCCTTAAGAATTTCAAGAATCCCGAACGTCTGGTCACGGATACGGCCTTTGGCAAGACAATGACCGGTCTGCAGAACATTGAACAAGGCATCTTAACGCACCTCAACGATCTGAGCCCGACGACAGATATCAAGGCCCCCACCCGCACCCATCGTCTGCCCTGGCTCGGGAACCAGGACGGCGAGTTCGACCATCTGGCAGCCTACACGTGGCAAGACGATGTCAAACGCATCGACTGGAAAGCCACCGCGCGTTCGGCCAACCGGGAACCCAAGGTCAAACGCTACAGCGGGTCCGCCGGCGCTCAGCTGGAATTCCTCATGGATTTCAGGACCATGCACCAGACGCACGCGCAGGAGAAGATCGCGCGCGATTTTATCCAGTCGCTGCACATCCTCAAGAATGACCATGAACTCAAAAGCATTACGCTCATTATGCCCGGCGGGGAACTGCGCCAGCGGTCAGTGAACATCAAGGGCAATGTCAACCGGACGGAACTTTGCCGGAGGATATGGCCCCTCATCACCCGTGAATTTGAAGAACATCAGCGGGAAGTGCAGGCGCTCAAAGCGTCTGATCTGACGTTCTACACCGCACAGGAAAACATGCTGTACCGGCGGATCACCGAGTTAACCGATATCGCCGATACCGAAAGCCAGATGAGAGATCTGACCCAAATCCCGTTGAGAGGTTTAAATGTGTATCTGATCGGCGCCGAAGATAAAGAGCGCGAAGAACTGACAAAACTTTTACCTCGCACCCAACAGCCGTTTTATTGGAAATAAAACTCATCAGCATATGCTATAATCACACCCGATTGTTCCGAACCAAAGGAGCCGAATGAACACCCGCCAAAACGCAGAACTCCAACAGGTCATTTCCGAAGAACAGGTCCTCATCCGTTCGATCATGACCGAAATGGAAAAGGTCATCATCGGACAGCGCCATCTCTTGGAGCGCATCATCCTGGCGCTTTTATCCAACGGCCATGTTCTCATCGAAGGTATTCCGGGTTTGGGCAAGACGCTCGCGGTCAAAACTTTCTCGGCCATCATTCAGGCCAAATTCCAGCGCGTGCAATTCACGCCCGACATGCTTCCCTCCGACCTGACAGGTTCGCCAGTCTATATCCAGCAGACAGGATCGTTCACCGTACACAAAGGTCCAGTCTTCACCAATATCCTTTTAGCCGATGAGATCAACCGCGCACCCGCGAAAGTGCAAAGCGCGCTTCTGGAGGTCATGGAAGAACGCCAGGTCACCATCGGCCAGACGTCCTACTCTCTGGAAGAACCGTTCATGGTTTTGGCAACGCAAAATCCCATCGAACAGGACGGAACGTACGACCTGCCGGAGTCCCAGCTCGACCGCTTCCTGTTAAAGATCGCCATCAGTTATCCATCGCGCGCCGATGAACAGTTGATCCTGCGCGCGCGGCCGGTAAGCCAGAAAGAGCTTCCGGTCGAGCGCATTGTCAACCCCGCGCACATCTTAAAGATCCGAAAACTGATCGACGACATTTATATCGACGGAAAATTAGAAGGGTACATCCTGAATATCATTGAGGCCACGCGTTATCCGGGAAAATTCAACATTCCGGAACTTGAAGATGTCGTGGAGTATGGCGTATCGCCCAGGGCCACGCAGAACCTGATGCTTGCCAGCAAAACCCAGGCCTTTCTAAACGGCCGCGGTTACGTCACGCCGCAAGACGTTAAGGGGGTTGGAAAAGATGTCTTGAGCCATCGCATCATTCTCAATAACCGTGCAGACTCACTGGGATTAAGCCGCGAGGATGTGATACAAAAGATCCTGGATAGGATCGGGACGCAATAGCGAGCCGCATCTGTTGTTCACATCCGATGATGTTTTAGATTGGTTTTATGATCCAAAACCGCCCTAACCGGGATCCAATCCAATGAACAGCCGAAACACCAGACCAGGATTTACATTGCTTGAGATCGTAGTGGTTGTAATTATTGTCGGGGTCTTGGCTAGCGCGGCAATGCCACAGCTATTTCGCAATATTGAGTTTGCCCGGGCGGTCGAAGCTATGGTGACTTTAGGAACGGTCAGACGCTCGATCGAAGCTTGCGGGATGCAATTTAACAACGACTTTTCTGCCTGTAACACTTTCGATACGATCAGCATGCTCGATCCTTCTTACAACCCCACAACCAACTCCTCAGCGCACTTTGCCTATACGATCACCACAACACCATCGACCTTCCAGGTCGTAGCTACGCGCAATACCGTTGAGAACGGCATCCCTACCGACACGATCGTTGTATCCAGATTTGCCGATGGAACGATCACCCGTTCAGGAACAACCGCATTTGCCGGTATCAAATAAATAATTAAGATTTCTTAGGGTTATTTGAATCTTTGTTCCAACACGCAGATACTCTGAAATTCACTGTTGGAAAGCCGCGTATTGGATTTCGGAGTGATTTGATTTTGACATTCGACACTCTGGAACCATTGCTTGGAACAACCGCGTATGGGGTTCCAGAGTGATTCCGGCCTTGACTCAAGGCCGGAATCACCAATCACAAGGAAAATAATCTTTAAGGAACCGTCCGCACCAGTGGCTGCCGGTGAGAATGCCGTGGAAGAACGGATCGCAGACGCGCGCGGCTCCGTCGACAATGTCCAAAGGAGGCTGGAAGTCATGCACTTCCTGTTTGCGGGCGGAAAGCATGGCAGGGTCTTCATCGGTCACCCACCCGGTGTCGACCGCGTTCATGTAGATGCCGTAATTGGCCAGGTCGCTCGCCGAGGTATGCGTCAGCATGTTGAGCGCAGCTTTTGCCATGTTCGTATGAGGATGGCGGTCGGTCTTGGTGAACCGGTGGAACTTCCCTTCCATGGCCGAGACGTTCACGATATGTTTCTGTCCGGTATTATCACGCTTCATCATGTTCGCCAAACGGTTGCACAGAACAAAAGGCGCGATCGCGTTGACCAGCTGAAGCTCGATCATCTCGGCCGTTTGTATCTCGCCCAACTTCAAGCGCCAGCTGTTGATCGAACGCAGGTCCACCTGCTGCAGGTCAGCATCCAGCTTGCCCTTAGGAAATACTTCATTGACCACCAGCTGATCATCGTGCACATACGGAATTTGCGACAAACGCGCGGAGGCGGATAATCCCATGCCGGTCGTCTTGGCGCTCCATCCGACGGCAGGAACTCCTTGGGATGATGTCCGCTTGCCTTCAGCGAGGCTCAAATGGTTTTTGCATTCTTCAAATGGACGCATCAACGGCTGAATGCTTTTGGGCATCTCTTCGAAAGACAGCATTTCGTTGGCCATCAGATGCGCGTAAAACCCCGGCGGGCGGCGAACGGTCTGGGCGGCGTTGTTGATCAAAATATCCAACCGCGGATATTTCTGTTCGACATACGTACAGAAAAGTTCAACGCTGGGCGTATGCCGCAGGTCCAATCCGTAAATGTGCAGGCGGTCTTTCCACACATCAAAATCTTTTTCCCTGGAATACCGGAACGCGGAATCAACCGGGAACCGAGTCGTTGCGATCACATGGGCGCCGGCGCGCAGCATCATTAAAGACGACTGATACCCGATCTTCAGACGCGATCCGGTGATCAAAGCCACCTGTCCGTTCAAAGGCGCGGTCTGGAAACGCTTCTCATAATTTAATTCCGCGCACGGCGGGCATAATG